>JAFZLK010000037.1 GCA_017551515.1 Bacteroidales bacterium
ACGAAGAAAAGTCTTCATTCAAGACTTTTTAAAGGCACATAATCCACTGAAAAACAAATAGTTCAAGCACTTATTAGGTCTCTTTTTGACTATTATAGCTTTTTAAAGGCCTTTTCAGGTCTCTTTTTGACTATTACACCGAAACTTGCAATTTTTCCAATATTAGAGGGAAAAACATTCTATTGGTTGACGACTTGTACACTAAAACAGTTTGTATAGACGAAGATGCAATCCAAGCACTATATGATAATGGTGCCAACAATGTAATTTTCTATTCAGTTGGAAAAACAGTATAAATAAATGAACAAAGTTATATTTTTGTAAATAAAATGATTGTAATATGAATTATACAGAAAATGCAATAAACATATTGACAGTTCGCACATTTCCTAAGAAGGGTCCTGCTTGGATAAACAATAAACTAAAAGGAAATGAATCGATAAATTTTTTATGTAATCTTTTGGAAATAGGAGAATACGATTTTCTAAAGAAACGAGATAGAGTTGAAGCAGCAATTAAACAACTTAATGATTCCATAGATGGAATTGTTGCCATAGGCGACTCAAATTTTCCTAAAGTAAGAGGCAATGTTAAATCTGCGGATATTCCAATCGCCTTGTTCTATAAAGGAAACATTAATTTATTACATAACAACAACTTAAACATTGCAGTTATAGGCGTTTTGAATCCTGATGATAAAATTGAAAAGACAGAAACTATCGTAACTGAAGAAATTCTTAAACATGGAGCAACAATAGTAAGCGGACTTGCCCTTGGTTGTGATAGCATAGCACATAAGACAGCATTAAAAAATAATGGGAAAACAATAGCGATTTTACCATGCCCTCTCAATAACATTATTCCAAAAGAAAATGCAGATTTGGCAAATAAAATTATCGAACACAACGGACTTTTGGTTAGTGAATATTACGATAATCCGCAAAGCAAATATGAAATGGTTAATAGGTTTATTGTAAGAGATAGATTACAGGCACTATATTCTGATGCTGTACTATTAGCAGCAAGTTATACTCAAAATAATTTAGGAAACGATAGCGGTTCCAGACATGCAATGGGGAAAGCAAAAGATTATGGCATAAAAAGAGCCGTAATATATAACGAACTAAAACATAAAGGCAATCCAATGTATGACCTTAATAGACAAATTCTCCAAGAAGATAAATCTACAATCCGAATTGATTCTGTAAATATGAATGAAATGGTAAAGAAATTAGTGACAAAGAATACAATGGGAAGTTTGTTCTAGAAACTATAATGAATAATAATTAATCTAATAGGAATCTGAATTAGTAGGCGCAAGAGGATTGAAAATCCTTATACTCCTACCGTCTGGATTACAAATCCAGACGGACATAGGTAAAGGAATAAACGCATATTGTTCCGTCTCTTCCAGCGGATTCTATCCGCGCAATAAACAATGTAACTTGGCGGTGTTATGCCGTCTTTTTTATGCCCGTAAAATTTACCGTCATAAAATTTGAAGTGTTTTTTCGGTTTTAGTTCAAAATTAGAAATTAAACAGACTTTGTGAATTAATAATTGAATATACAACATAATCACTAGAATAAAACCTTATCTTTGCATAAAATTCATTTGAATTTTTTGAGAATATTGCAGATTAAAAATTGTTTATATGAAAAGAATAGTTTTCCCATTAATTGTTTTGGCAATGGTAGCATTTGTTTCGTGCAAGGAGTCTAACAAGGAGAATGGCACAGTGGTCGCTGAATTCAGGATTCCCGAAAACGATATTGAAAGGACGGTCCGCAGTTTGAAGGAGTTCTGCAACGGACAGGATGCCGATAGGATAGAAAAAGGTGTAACACAAGTTGCTGCGTTGTGGCAGGCGCAGGATGGTTCGCTCGATGATTTCTACGATTTCTGTATGACCAACTTTGTGCTTGATTCGGCAAAGAGATTCGAGACCTACAAGAAAATCGAGCGTGACCTTGAAATTCTATACGGCTACGGCAACACAATGACCATCAAGTTGATGGAACCTTTGCATCTCGATATGGGCGAAATAGATTTCGTTGACGAGGCAATGGGCGCATATTCGACCACGGCGCACATTCAGGATGATTTGTTTGCCAACAAGATGGCTTTCTACATTGTGCTTAACTTCCCGTCGTACTCGCTTGCCGAAAAGAATGCTCTATGCGACAAGTGGACTCGTCAGGACTGGGCTTACGCACGACTTGGCGATAGGTTTACTTCGCGTATTCCAGCCGAGTACGAACAGGCAGCAAATATTGCTATGACCAACGCTGACAACTACATCTCGAGTTACAACATTTATATGGGCAACTTGATTGACAACAATGGTAGCACCTTGTTCCCCAAGGATATGAAACTCATAAGCCACTGGAATTTGCGCGATGAACTGAAGTCCGACTATTCCGATTCGGAGCACGGACTTGAAAAGCAACAGATGATTTATGATGTTATGCTTCATATTGTAAATCAAGATATTCCACAAGATGTCATCAATTCCGACAAATATCAGTGGAATCCGCGTACCAACAAATTGTACAAGGACGGTGCCGAAGTTTCAAGTCCTGCAGAGCCGTTTACCCGTTACGAACATATCTTGTACAATTTCAAGGCATTGTCGGCAATGGACAAGTTCAATTCGGTTTATCCTACTTATATCGAGAGGGCTTTTGACGAGACGATGGAACTTACTCAGGACGAGGTTGAAAAGTTGTTCGTTGATTTCATTTCAGCACCAGAAATCAAGCAGGTTGGCGAACTTATTTCGAAGCGGCTTGGTCGTCCGTTGCAGCCATACGATATATGGTACAATGGTTTTACCGCTCGCAACGATATGAACGAAGCCGAACTTGACCGTATTACCCGTCAGCGTTATCCAAATCCATCGGCATTTGGCCGCGATATTCCGCGTATTCTCACCGATTTGGGTTGGTCGCGCGACAAGGCAAGTTCGATTGCATCAAAAATCAGCGTTGATCCGGCTCGTGGTGCAGGTCATGCTTGGGGTAGCGAAATGAAGGGCGATGTGGCTCACTTGCGTACAAGAATTGCAAAAAGCGGTATGGACTACAAGGGTTACAACATTGCAGTTCACGAACTTGGACATTGTGTTGAGCAGACCATTACGCTCTACGACATCGACTACTATATGTTGAAAGGTATTCCTAACACAGCGTTTACCGAAGCAGTTGCATTTATGTTCCAAGGTCGCGACTTGAAACTTCTCGGACAGGCAAAGGGCGATTCGTCCGATGAAAAGGAAGCGTTGGCTGCATTGGAAAACTGCTGGTCTGCTTACGAAATCATGGGTGTTTCGTTGGTTGATTTATACACTTGGCGCTGGATGTACGAAAATCAGGATGCCAATGCTCAGGAACTCCGCGATGCTGTGGTTTCAATTGCAAAGGATGTGTGGAACAAGTATTATGCACCAGTTTTTGGTGTTAAGGATTCTCCGATTCTTGCAATCTACTCGCACATGATTGATTCGCCGTTGTATTTGGCAAATTATCCAGTCGGACACTTAATCGACTACCAGATAGAAACCTATATGGCAGACAAGCCATTTGCTGAGGAACTTACAAGAATGCTTCTGCAAGGTTCTATTACACCACAGGCATGGATGAAGGGTGCTGTTGGCGCAGAAATTTCTGGCGAACCGACTTTGGCAGGTGTAAGAAAAGCTTTGGCAATGATGAAATAGGAATAAGTTTTTTCATAAAAATGCAAAGGGTGGCAAATTTGTCGCCCTTTTTTTGTAAAATTGGATAAGTGAGTATTTAAGTGTATTAGGTTGATTATGACTTATATATCCGTGTATAAGCGACAAGAAACGACTAATAAACGAAAGTAAACGTTTAAAAACCGACTAGTGTTTCCAAATCGCCAGACTTTTGCATCGGATTTCAAAACGAAGTCCGAACAAAAATGTTTAACGTTTAAAATTTTACGATTATGAATTTAAGAAATCGCGTACAGCTAATTGGAAATCTGGGTTCGGAACCGCAGATCAGGGAATTTGGAAATGGTAGAAAACTCGCTCGCTTCTCGCTCGCAACTACCGATGTTTATAAAAAAGAAGGTAAATATGTGCGAGACACGCAATGGCACAGCGTAACCGCGTGGAACAAACTTGCGGATGTTTTGCAAAACCGCGAAGTTTCCACTGGTAGCGAAGTCATAGTTATGGGTAGCATTGTCAGTAGCACATTTACTGATCGCAATGGCAATGAACGCAAAATCTCGGAAATTGTCGCCGACAGTATTATGGTAAGGCACATCAAGCGAGCAGATGCAAAGATGGAGAAGAATATTGCGTAGGCACTTTGAATCAATGGTAGTGTCGAAATGTTAGCTCCTAACGGTAAAATATCGAATCTTACTGACGAGCAGTGGCGGATTGTGAGAACTGCTGAGTTCAAGCGTGAGTTTGGCGACTGGGAAATTGTTTCCATAATGAATGTAATCAAAGAAATGATTCCTATTACGGTTGAGGTTAAAAATTATGGAGAAAAAGAAGCATTTATGTTGTATAAACAACTAATTCCTGTTAAAAGAGATGGCTTTGAAATAAAGTTCTTTAAATCATCGTTCAAAAAAATCTATAAGGAAAATGGATTGTTCGTCCTTGTTGTGCCTTATTTGTCTGAAATATTAAAGGCTTCTGTGCTGGCTTATTCCGAAATAGATTGCAAGGCTGGAGTGTTTAGACCAGATGGAACTATGCATAAACAGCATCGTAATATTGCCTTCTACAATAATTATATTGGGAAAGTTAGTATAGGAAATCGCAGGTATTATGTAAGGTTTACCGTTGCGGTTGAAAATGTCGGACTTGCAGGAATGCATTCATGTTTCGTCAGCAATATCGAATTGTATGAAAAAAGTGCTGCAAAATTGAACAGCACTTTTTATCCTTCGGAAGAAAATGCTTCGACACCGGCACCGACACGGGCGAGGTTGGTTTTCGACCGAAAGGTTGACACAAAACTACAGGATTTTTTTGACATGGCAAAGAAATTTTCCGCAAAGATAAAAGGGAAAGTTGACAGTAACGGTGAACCGCTTCCAAAGTATATAACTGAATAATAACTAGAAAATGTCACTCATTGACGAAAAAATAGCATTATTCAAGGCTGAAGTCGGCGACCGAGAACTGAACGAAGAGCAGAGCAAGGTGTTCAATGCTTTTACAAAGAAGAAAGGTGCATCAACTTACATAAATGTAACTGATATGGACGGAAAAAATGTGCGAATAAAGATTTATTCTAATAAAGTTAGTACAGGTTCGCAACATATTTTAAAGAACCATTATGCTACAAATATTCATTGGGTAACAGCATGGGAAATTCTAACCTTTTATGAGGTTGTAGAATATGGAACGCATTATGTCAGTAACGGATATATTGTGTATCGTATGGTAAAATATTGTGGTGAGGTAAAAATTAGTACTGTTTTGAAATTTGTTGAAGACAATGGTGTCGCAGTTTTGAAAAGTTTTTATTCTGACAGGGGTGATAATAAAAAAAAAGCCTTAGTGACCGGCCGTTTCCTCCCTATGTAAGGGTCCGCACCGCAATAGCGGGGGTGGTGCCAAATCTCAAAAGGCAATGCAAAAGTAGTAATAATTTTAATTGTATAACTAATAAATTTTAAGAAAATGGATACAAGAAATTTTGTAAGACTGGTCGGAAATCTTGGAACCGACCCGAAGGTAACAGAAACAAAGAATGGTAAAGTAGCAAGGTTTTCGTTGGCTACGACCGAAAATTATTTTGAGAACGGCAAGCAGGTCGCAAAAACCGAGTGGCACAATGTGGTCGCATGGAACGCAAATGCCGATTTGGTGGCAGAAAATTGCACGAAAGGTTCACGAGTTGTTGTTATGGGAAAATTGGCAAGTCGCAGTTACGATGACCAGAACAAAGTCAGACGGTATATTACCGAGGTTGTTGCCGAAGAAATTATTAGTGAGAAAAGAGGTGTGCAGAATGCAGATGATGCCGAGTGTTAAACTAAAAAAATTACGGTTATGAATTTACGAAATAGAGTGCAGTTGATTGGAAATCTGGGTGGGGAACCCAAGTTTTATGAATTTCCAAGCGGAACAAAGTTGGCAAGAATTTCGGTTGCCACATCAGAATTTTCAAAGCATAACGACAAGGTCATCAAGGAAACGCAGTGGCATAATGTAATCGCGTGGGGCAGCCTTGCCGATATGGTGAAAACAAAAATATCAAAAGGTTACGAAGTTGTAGTGGATGGGTGTCTAAAGCAAAATAGTTATACCGACAGAAATGGAGTGTCCCGACAATCGTACGAGGTCGTTGCTGACAGAATATTGTTCTGCAAGCCGGAGAAATAATCAAGTTTAGGCGACTGCTATGTGGCGGTCGCCTAATTGTGACAAATATTCATAAATATTATAAAAAAAAGAGCGACAACAATGCAGCTCTTTACATACTAGTGCAGTGAACAGTCCACTGCTGAATGACAGAAGTTTTCTGTATTCCATACCACTGTCAAGTATGCGATGGCAAAATTATAAATATATTTAAAATGGCTAAACAAAAAAATGAAAATATTGTTAACGTTCATACATTCTCTTCGTCTGAGATTATTGATAACGTTTTAAATGCAATAGGACTGACGAGATCATCCATTTCAACTTACCAGCAATACCAATATCCTAACGGTGAATATATGCGGTTAAGAGTATCTAATCATGGGATATATCTCCAACATTGGTTTGATAAAAACAGAGAGGCAAGAATGAATGGTAATAGTGTCCCGAAATTGAATGTCGGGCAAAATATTGCCATAACATTTGCACCAAACGAACAGGAATGTTTATCTATGGGAAAGTGTTTTCCAATGAAAATAAAGAATGTTACAGCAGTAAAGACACAATATGGAAACAATGTCAAACCGCAATTCAAAATCAGGCATATATGTTATTATTCGTGGATGTTAACACAATTGGACATTGATTCGATATCTTTATCGCTTGCGAATTGTATATCAAACGGAACTGATTTTAAAGAACCATTGGGAGATATGCCAGACAAAGTTGCCGAATGGGAAGTTATATCAAATCTTCCACCAATAAAAATAAAGGGAATAACTCTGCAACAAGAAAGAAATGATGATAAAATTAGTGCTAACAACAATTCTCAAATTGGTGTTTCGCAGAAAAACGTTACTTTTGCAGACAAAGGCAAAGCCGACAAAATGGAAGCCATCGACAATAATATAAAACTCGCTCACGACCTGATAAAATTCACAGGAAAGTCTGTGTTTCTCACTGGCAAGGCGGGAACTGGCAAGACTACTTTTCTGAAAAGTCTGCCGAGCATAATTCGCAAGCGCATGGTCGTTGTTGCGCCTACGGGTGTGGCGGCGTTGAATGCTGGTGGCGTGACCATACACTCGTTGTTTCAGCTTCCGTTTACCCCGTTTATCCCCGAAGGCGCCGACTTGTCGTTTGTGTCGAAGGATGAGAATGGCACGCCTATACGCGAACAGTTCAATCTTAACAGGAATAAAATCAAGTTGTTGCGCTCTTTGAATTTGCTTGTCATTGATGAGGTGAGCATGGTGCGTTCCGACCTTCTTGATGCGGTTGACAGCGTTCTGCGCCATTACCGTCGCTCGTCGTTGCCGTTTGGCGGTGTGCAATTGCTTATGATTGGCGACTTGTACCAACTTACGCCTGTTGTGAAGGAGGACGAATGGCGGATAATCAGCAGTTTTTACCGTTCTCCATACTTTTTCGACAGCAATGCCCTCAAGAAAGTCGATTATGTGACCGTGGAACTTACTCACATTTTCAGGCAACGCGATGAGGTTTTCATTTCGATACTTAACGAAATTCGCACTAACACGCTTACTGCACAGTCGCTTGCGGTGCTGAATAGCCGTGTTGCGACAGCAGACGATGCCGACGATGATGAGAATATTAGGCTTACAACACACAATAACGATGCTAATTCAATAAACGGCACAAAGTTGGAATCGCTTGAAGGCCAAGAATATACATTTGCTGCAGATGTGCGTGACAATTTTCCTCCATACATGTACCCGACCGATGAGGTTCTTACGTTGAAGGAAGGTGCACAAGTAATGTTCATTCGCAACGATTCATCGCCTGCAAAGTTGTTCTACAACGGCAAGATTGGACATATTACCGAAATCAGCGATTCAAAAATCATGGTACTTTGCAAGGGCGACTATGCTCCGATTGAAGTCAAGCAGGAAGTATGGGAGAATGTGCAATATTCGGTCAACAGTGAAACTAACGAGATCGAGCAGAATGTGATTGGTGAGTTTGTTCAGTACCCGTTGCGGCTTGCATGGGCGATAACAGTGCACAAGAGCCAGGGACTTACGTTTGACAAGGCAATTATTGATGTCCATGCGGCATTTGCGTTCGGACAGGTGTATGTTGCGCTAAGCCGTTGCAAGTCGTTGGAGGGATTGACGCTGAAGACACCGATTTCGTCTAACATGATAAAGTCTGACACTGAGGTAGTGACGTTTTGCAACAATGCACGGCAAAAGCAACCCGATGAGACTCAGCTTAATTCGTATGTCGTTTCGTATCAGCGTGATATTTTGTTGAAGATTTTCGATTTCAACCTGATGCAAAAGCAGTTGTCGGAAGTGCGCAGCGTGTATATGTCGAATTTCAATAGGTTTAATCCCGAATATTCGCAGAAACTGCTCGATATTGTTCAGCGTTTCGATGAGCTTGTGTTTGCTGTGAACAAGAAATTTGTAGTGCAGTTGTGGAAAATATTTTCCGCTTCGCCTAATGTCCAACTGAAAGACGATGAATTTTTGCAGCAGAGGATTTCAAAGGCGGCAGAATATTTCTTTGCCAAGCTGGACGAAACCATAGGCGAGCCGTTTTCGCAGATTTTGCTTGAGTCCGACAACAAAGAGGTTGACGAAGAAATGAAATCGGCATTGGAGGCGTTGGAGCTTGAGTATTGCACAAAACGCAATATCTTTGAAAAGTTGCGCGACGGCTTTTCTACCGAAATGTATCTGCGCATCATTTCCGACACCGAGGACAAGTTCCAGCCCACTTTCAGCCGCAAGTCGCAAAAGACGTATTCGGTTCCGGGTACGAACAAGGAATTGTTCGCCGCACTTAATGCTTGGCGCAAGTCGATGGCGGACGAGTTCGATATGCCTGTGTATTATGTGTTGCCGCAGAAGTCGCTTGTAGATATTGTGGAAAAATTGCCTCGCAATGCCAAATCGTTGAGCAAGATAAAAGGTATTGGCGCGAAGAAAGTCGCCGCTTACGGCAATGATATTTTGAATATCATAAACGATTTTTGTCGTGCCAATGGCATCGGTGATGAATCGGCGTTGCCGGAATTGGAACCGGTTTCTGATGCCGAGCCAGTAAAAAAGAAAAAGTCAAAGGAAAAGAAAGAAAAGCCAGCCAAAGGAGATTCGTTCCGCAAGTCGCTCGAAATGTTCAAGCAGGGAATGTCGATAGAAGAGATTGCAAAGGAGCGTTCGCTTGCCGTGTCAACAATCTTTTCGCATCTTACGAGGTATATTGCCACTGGAGAAATCCAGCCCGAGGAGCTTATTGGCGACAAAGAAAAGTTTGCCGAGGTCATGGACTATTTGGAATCGCATGGTGAATATGGAAGCATGTCGCAGTTGTTTGCCGATGCGGATGGCAAGTTTTCGTATGATGAATTAAGGGTTGGGGTGGCGTTCTTGGAGAAAATGCGAGAGAGCATATAACAAATCAAGACTATCCTACATTTTGTAGAATAGTCCTGTTTTGTTGTTTTTGTCATTAGAATGGTAAATCGTCGTCTGCTTTGCTGTCTGCACCCATAAAATCAGGCATTTCGGTTGGCATGGGGGCGCCATTGGCTGGCGGAGGTGTTGGGGTGGCGGCGAATGAGCCGGTCTGGTTTTGTGCCGACTCTACCTTCCATGCACGGAGGTCGGTGTACCAGTTGTTGTTGTACTCGCGGCTTTCCGGCTCGAAGAATACATGTATTTCTTCGCCTACAACAAGGGTCGAGAAATCAACCTTGTCGCCCCAAACTTGGAAACAAGCCTTCTTGGGGAATTGTCCGTTGGCGTATTCTATTACAAACGATTGCTTTTTCCATGTGCCGTTTGCTCCATTGCCCGTTACCGGATCCAATATCTTTATCAATTTTCCTGAAATGTCCATAGTTCTTTAATTTTTACTTCGCGAATTTACACATAAATATTTGTTCATGTCAATTTGAGAGGATAATGTTATTAACAATTTTGACAGTCTGAAAACATAACAAAAGTTTATAGATTGTATTTGTTCAAGAATAAATGTATTTCCCCGAAGCAAAGATTATTTATTAAACCATCGACAGAAAGGAGAACCTTAAGCTCACGAAGCGAAGCGAGTATACCTTGATTGCCGCCTTGCCATTCGATACTTCGACTTCGCTCAGCAACCTCAGGCTCAGGGAGCGGCTGTAAGCGTTAAGAAAATAGAGCAATTATCGTATGAGTTTAGCGTTTTTCGTGAACTCTATCAAATTTTCAATGCCCCTTACAAATTCCTCTTCCTCTCGCGCAATGTTTATCCTTATGTATTGGTTCCATTCCTTGCCAAAATGAACACCTGGAATTACTGCCGTTCGGATGTTTTCATACAACGCAAGACCGAAACGCAGACTATCGTTCCACGGCTCGGGCAACTTAGCCCAGATAAAATATCCTCCGTCGTTTTGCGGACAAACAAATCCTGCTTTTTGCAAACGTTCGTTGCCAATTTCAAGATTGCTGAGAATCTTGCTACGCAGTTCTGTAATATAGGTGCGAGACTCGTCGGTATAGAGAAATTCGGCAATTGCTTGTTGCTGAGGTGCTGCTGACGACAGTCCAATGTAGTCGTGTATGTAGCTAATCTTGTCGAAATGACATTCATCAAAAATGAAATATCCTACGCGCCAGCCGGTTATTGAAAATCTCTTCGAAAAACTATTTACGTAGAAAACGTTGGGCGAAATTCGTTCAATCGGATAGTAGGGCGGTTCGTTGTTGAAGTAAAGTTCGCAGTAAACCGAATCTATTATAAGGTACGAACCGAATTCTTCGCAGAGGTCGATGAGGTAGTTGAGTTTTTCGCGGCTCAAGGTCTTGCCGTACGGATTTCCAGGCGATGCCACGAAAATTACATTTATCTTGTTGTCAACAAAGAACTTGCGGAAATCTGCATTGTCGAAGTATATTTCTGGGTCGGTGGGGTAGGTGAAGAAGTTGTTGCCGAAAATCTGTGGCAGGTGAATGTACGATTCGTATGCCGGTGAAAAACTCATTGCGTTGAAATCCTTGCCTTTGTTGCCTTGCAAGTAGGTGTAAATCAACGAAACAGCCTCAGTCGCTCCGCTCGATATGAATATTCTCGCTGTTGACGGGCGGTTGCTGTATTTTGCGTCAAGGTGTTCGAGAAGCTTTTTGTTTCCGCAGCCTGGAGCGTACTGGTGGATGTCTTTTTTCAATATCTGGGAGAATATTTCTAAAAGTTTCTCTGGCGGGCGGAATCCTGGTATGCCTTGTGCAAGATTGGTACCTCCGTTCAGTTTTACCTTGTTGCTAAAATAGCTTATCAGCGAGCCTGTTATTTTGGGCAGTGGTGTATTTTCCGACAAGTAGTCCATATCTTTGATTTTTGTTTCAACTTTTTGTGAGGCAAAGTTATAAAAAATGAATTTTGCTCGGGTTAATGTATTGAAAATTTGCGAACAGGAATCATCTGGAAATCATTTAATGCATTGAATGTTCGGTTGTTAAATGTATTTATAAAAATAATCGAAAAATGTTTTGTCGGTTTGTAATAAAGCATTACCTTTGCACTCGCAAAATCAGCGAAGCGGTCCGTAGCTCAGTTGGTAGAGCACCTGACTCTTAATCAGGGTGTCAAGGGTTCGATCCCCTTCGGACCGACAATATCCCGCAACAGCGGGATTTTTTGTTATATGCCCCTCAATGTTTAAATTCTGATTATCTTTGCCTCAAAATTAGGTTAGTTATGGCAACATTTCTTTTCGACAACATTATTTTTGGTCCGGTAAAATCTCGAAGGTTAGGCAATTCGTTGGGTGTGAACCTGCTGCCGACAAATGCAAAGTTCTGTACCTTCAACTGTGTGTATTGTGAATGCGGTTGGAACAGCAAGGGTGTGAAGATTGAACTTCCGCGACTTGGCGATGTTGTTCCTGCTATGGAAAAGTATTTTTCCGAAAACACACAACCGCTCGATGTTATTACTTTTGCAGGTAACGGAGAGCCGACCATCAATCCCGATTTTCCAGAAATTGTTGCAGAAACTGTTCGCCTGCGCGACAAATATATGCCAAATGTGAAGATTTCGGTTCTTACAAATGCCTCGAACCTTAAAAACAAAAAGGTTGTTGCCGCGCTAAAGATGATTGACGAACCGATTCTGAAGATTGACACTTTCATCCAGCAAGATTTCGAGTTGATTAACAAGCCGACGACAAAACTTTCAATAGCGTCAATTGTCGAAGATATATCTCGTAATTTCGAACATCCAATAATCCAGACCATGTTTATGCGAGGCGACATTGATGGTAAATTCTTCGATAATACTACATCCGAATCGCTTGATACGTACTATAATACACTCAAGAGACTAAAACCATCATTGGTCATGGTCTATTCTATCGCCCGCGAAACTCCGCTTTCCGGTTTGCAGAAGGTCGCTCCTGATGAACTCGAAAGGATAGGCGAGAGTATTCGTAATTTAGGTTTCCAAGTGCTAGTAACTCCTTAAGTGATAGTAGGTTCGAAAATATTTGTCGCCCCTCTTGATTGGGGACTCGGTCATGCTTCGCGGTGTGTGCCTATCGTTCAATTTCTTGTAGAACAAGGTTTTGAAGTGATAATTGGCGGTAGCGGCGATTCTTTGGCATATTTGCATGAACGATTTCCGAAACTTGTTACAATAGAACTGCCTTCTGCTAAGATGAATTATGGTAGGCGAGGTATGGTTTCGCTGCCTTTTTTGTTCTCAATGTTTCGTTTTGCGCGGAATATCCGCAAAGAACATAAGGCATTGGAAAAGATAATTGCACGATATTCAATTGATTATGTTCTCTCTGACAATAGACTGGGTTTGTTTTCCGATTCTGTGCCTTCGTTCTATATGACTCACCAGCTCAATTTTGACAATGGTTTTTTGAATCGATTTGCGGCGCGTATGATGAAGCGTTTGCATCACCGCTATATATATAAATATAGTTATTGCTTTGTGCCCGATGCCAAAGGAGAGTTGTCTTTGTCGGGAATCTTGTCGGACACGGAAATCAAAGTGAGACATTTGGGACCGCTTTCGCGTTTTTATGGGAAAGTGCCGAAGAAAATTGACGTCGATTTCGACCTGTTGTTGTTGTCGGGCATTGAACCGCAGCGCACAATGCTCGAAAATATTTTCATCGAAAAATATATGTCAATGCCCAATTCTGGGTTGTATATAATAAGAGGTGTGTCTGATGATGCTGAACTATCGTTGTCATCAAACATTTCTTGCGAAACCAATCCGTCTGATGATAGGATAGCTTCGCTAATAGTGTCGGCACGACGGATTTTCTGCCGTAGCGGATACAGTACTTTGTGCGATTTGGCGGCATTGGGCAGGCGTGCTGTACTTGTGCCCACGCCTCGTCAGCCAGAGCAGGAATATCTTGCGGCGAGGTTTCACGAAAAGTTTGGTTTCGTCTCATTTGCCCAAGGCGATTTATCCCAAGTGAATTTTTCTGGAATATCATACGATTCTGTGTGGAAATACGATTACATTTGTAACCTTAATGAATTATTGAAATGAAAGTTTGCGGTTTTACATTTATTCGCAATGCGATAAAGTACGATTACCCTGTAGTTGAAGCAATTACTTCGATTTTACCGTTGTGCGACAGGTTTGTCGTGGCTGTTGGAAATTCGGAGGACGGTACGCGGGAATTAATAGAGAAAATTTGTCCCAAAAAGATAGAAATCCTTGATACCGTTTGGGATGACTCTCTTCGCGAGGGAGGTAAAGTGCTTGCTGTCGAGACAAATAAGGCATTCACTGCAATAGGAGATGATTACGATTGGTGCTTCTATATTCAGGGCGATGAGGTTGTACACGAGAAATATCTGCCAGCCATTAAGTCGGCAATGGAGCAATATCTTGACGATAAGCGTGTAGATGGTTTGTTGTTCAAGTACTTGCATTTTTATGGTTCGTATGATTATGTTGGCACATCATATCATTGGTATAGGAACGAAATCAGAGTTGTGCGCAATAACAAGAAGATATATTCTTACCGTGATGCTCAAGGTTTTCGCAAGGATGATGACAAAAAACTCAATGTAAAGCCGGTTGATGCATACGTTTACCATTACGGTTGGGTGAAGGATCCGTTTGCCATGCAGCGCAAACAGGAGGATTTCAACAAGTTGTGGCACGACGAGAAGTGGATTGAGCAGAATGTACAGAAAGCAGACCAGTTCGACTATTCAAATATTGATTCGTTGCGCAAGTTCGATGGCACACATCCGCAGGTCATGCTTGACAGGATTGCGCGTCTCAACTGGAAGTTCGACTACGACCTGTCGTGCAACAAAACTAGTTTCAAGGATAGAATGAAGGCTATGTTCGAGAAGATGGGTTTGCATGTCGGGCAATATCGCAACTACAATATTGTAAAGTAATCTCCTTTTATGAAAATTGGGGATAATTATTATTATTGGTGTCCGCTAAAAAAATATGCAAACATTATAAGTCACTTGTTATCACACACTTATATACGTATGCTGATTATAGGGCTTGTCATTCCGAAAACCAGATTGAACCTGCGATACGGAACGGGGAGCAGTGTGAAATCGGTTGTCCGGAATCTGCTAACGTATTGTCGTGGAACAGATTCCGTACAGACAGGCTCACACGACACGTTCCTTAGTCGGTTCGCTTTGTCTTACGGAATGACTGGCTGGGTAGTTTAGCGGACGACAATAAATTATTATATAAAGTAATAGAAATAAAAATAGGCTCGAAAAATTTCCGAGCCTATTACATTATTTTTTACCCTATTAATTATTTCTGTCTCGGTTTTAGAATCAATTCTTCGTAACCGTTGTCTTGGTACGATTCGCCTGTGCCGTTGTCGTTTCTTAGATAGAATGTATTAATATTCTGGCGAAGTTTCATCTCCTTGTTTCTCAATTCAATGATAGCATATACAGTACACATTTCACCATTAGCATATCTGTCATTAACAACATTGGTTCCAATTAATCTTGGAAGACTTACACCACCTTCGTCATCGTCGCTGGTAATCAGTTCATATTCGTATGTGGTTGTTTTCTTGTCCTCGATTACAAATGCAAGCCTTTCCTTGTTTGCGTATTCGTCAACACCAGCGAGGAAATTCCATGTACCTGTCATTTCTTCTGTAACTTTTGTTTGGCGGATTGTACTTACATCGTCGTCTTCGCTCGAAAGGTCTTCATCGAATTCGTACTTATAAGTCATGGTTGCTTTGCCATTGCTGTCGAAATAGAAGATGTAAGAACCTTCTTCTTGATTCGGCTCTTTGGTAATTTTTCCGGTTAGAGTTCTAGTACTGTCGGTTCCTACTATTGTAATTACTTGTTTCCAAGAGTCACCTTCTATGGTTGTAACAGTTTTTTTGTTGATATTATTTTCCTTACGAACAACTTCAGACTTAAAATTAGTAACAGTCCAAGTCCCACATACTCTTGCCTTTCTACTTCTAAATGAGAGGAATGGATCCTCTGGTCCTCTTTTGCATCCTGAAAATACTATTGGAAGAACCACCAGAATGGCGATTACTAAACTCAATGATTTCTTTGCGTTCATACTAATAAATTCTAATTAGACTTCTAATGATACAGACGGCAAAGTAAATACAAATATTTTTATTAACAAAATTTTTTCTTTCTTTTTTGAAAAAATAAAATTTTATTTGTCGTGTAGCCTGTGCTTTTGTTTCTAAAAATAGCATTAACTTTGTGAGGCAAAAAAAATTATTGTTATGATTGTTGATATTAAGGAAATAGCATCAAGGGTAAAGCTTGGCTCTATGCTCGTGGTGCTTGTATTGGTGGCTGTCGTGGTTCTTGACCTTATTTATGCATGGGTTCCTATGCACATACTCGATTATTTGTGTGTTGTATTGTTCGTGATTTTTGAGGCATACCTATTAATTAAGAAATTCAATTACATATATTACAATTCCGATGGGTTCAAGATAATATTGAAATACACTTCGATAGGTATGCTGTCGGCTGGTAATTTCAAACTAGAAATTCCTAAGAAGGATTTTGTGAAGATTGAGTTGCAGAAATCGTGGATGGGACTAAGGAAGATGGTCGTGATTTATGTCCGTACTCCTAACGGAATTGCCAAGTTCAAGCCTATAAGCGTATCGCTGATGTCGTCGAAGGAACTTGACGATATGATGGCTGACCTAGAAAATTTAAAAAGATAGCTATGCTTGATGACGACAAGCTTTACGATGTTGCCCTTACTTTTGTGCATGGTATAGGTGACATAAACGCCAAGAAACTTCTTTCGTACTTTGGAAGTGCGAAAAGTTTTTTTTCGTCGTCATTCAAGGATTTGAAGTCGGTACAGGGAATAGGCGAGGTTGTGGCTTCCAGATTGTACGGTAGTTTCGATTCGGCTTTGGCAGCAGCAGAGGAAGAACTTAAATTCGTCTATGCAAACGATGTCGGCTTTGTGACTTTTGCCGATGATTCATACCCCGACCGTCTGCGCGAGTGTGCCGACTCTCCAGCCATATTATATTATAAAGGTATGCCCGACTTTTCGTCAAGGCATATTGTGAGCATTGTCGGTACACGTAATGCAACAAAATATGGCGTGGAATTTTGCAATGCCTTTGTTGCCGAACTTGCCGAAAGGTATCCCGATGCTGTGGTTGTGAGCGGACTGGCATACGGCATTGATGTGGCTGCGCATAAGGCTGCACTCGAAAACAATCTCAAGACATGGGCAGTTCTTGGACATAGTCTAGAAACAATATATCCATCGTTGCACAAAAAGGTCGCCGACAAAATGTTGGAAAACGATGGCGCTTTGATTTCCGATTTTCCGCATGGCTCAAAGATTGACCCTGCAAATTTTGTTAGGCGCAACAGGATTGTGGCCGGACTATGCGATGCTTTGCTTGTAGTGGAGTCTGGCGAAAAAGGCGGGTCGATTATTACGGCTAACATTGCCAACAATTACAATAAGGATGTGTTTGCTGTTCCCGGAAATGTAACATCAACATACAGTCGAGGTTGCAATAAGCTAATTAAGACCAATCGGGCAAACCTGTGCGAGTCGTTTGACGATTTTGAGTACATAATGAATTGGACATCAAGGAGTGATAGCAAAATGCTTACACTTGACCTTAAGTATGACCTTACCGTCGACGAGCAAAAAGTTGTGGATGTGCTTGCAAAATATGAATTCCTTGACATCGATAATTTACGTAGACAATCAGAAATGACACCCAACGAGTTGAGCCTGATACTTTTGCAATTGGAAATGAATGGCGTGATTGTTTCATTGCCAGGCAAAATTTTCTCCATAAAGCGTTAGTAGTTATGCTAATAGATACGCATTCGCATATATATTCCGAGGAGTTTGATGCAGATAGGGCTGAAACAATAGCTCGAGCAAAAACTGTTGGCGTGTCGCATATAGTGTTGCCTAACATTGACATGTCATCAATTGAAAGATTATCCGCTCTTGCACATTCCGATACCAATTTTTTTTATGTCGCCAATGGCTTGCATCCGACATCGGTAAATGCCAATTACAAAACGGAACTGAATGATATTTTTACAGATGCAACTTTTGCATTGCTTCCCAATGTGGTTGCCATTGGTGAAATTGGCATGGACTTGTACTGGGATGACACTTACCAGAAAGAGCAGAAGGAAGTCCTTGACTTTCAGTTGGAATATGCACGAGAAAAGAAGCTTCCTGTAATCATACATTGTCGCAATGCCTTTGCGCAGATAATAGATGTGATGTCGGCTAGAGACAGAAGCGGTCTGATTGGCGTTTTTCATTGTTTTTCAGAAGATTACAAATCGGCAAAGTGCGTGGTTGATATGGGCTTTTATATAGGTGTTGGTGGTGTGCTTACCTACAAGAAATCAATTTTGCCAGATGTGGTGTCAAAGATTCCTCTGACGAGCATTCTTTTGGAGACTGATTCTCCGTATCTGGCACCAGTACCGCATCGTGGAAAGCGTAACGAACCATCCTTTGTGGCTTGCGTTGCCGAGAAATTGTCGCAGATAATCGGGCGTGATTATGATGATGTGTGTGATGTAACCTCCGCAAATGCAAAAAAACTTTTCGATTTGATTTGATAATATGTGTTTGTTTGTCAGTTTATTGCGAAAAACTTTTGCGGTTTGTTATGAATAGCGCGAAAAAAAATCATTAAAAATTTTTATTTCACTCAAATAATTCTTTACTTTGCAATTCCTTTTTTGGGCGCACTGGAGAGATGGCCGAGCGGTTGAAGGCGCACGCCTGGAAAGTGTGTATGCGGCGTGAAGCCGTATCGTGGGTTCGAATCCCACTCTCTCCGCCAGATTAGGTAAATGATTGATTTATTGATTTGTGGAATCTTTGAATCGTTGAATTTTTGAACAAATAAAAATAAGTATAATAAAAAAAGAATTAGAAATTAATTAAAAACAGAATTTAGTCATGAAAAAGTTAATCTCGTTACTTACATTGGCAGGTTTGCTGACTTTCGCAACCGCTACATTTGCACAAGACGAAAAGACAGAAGAACAGGCAGCACCGGCACAGACCGAAGTTGCACAGGATGAACCTGTTGCAGGCGATGAAGCTGTTCCAGAAGCAACAGAAGAAAAGCCTTTCCACCAGCAGTTGAAGATAAAGATCATCGAAGGTGGTCCAATATTCATGGGATTCCTTCTTGTAGCTTTGATTCTTGGTTTGGCTATCGCTTTCGAAAGAATCATTTACTTGAACCTTGCTACTGTAAACACAAAGAAGTTATTAACTAAGATAGAAAACGCATTGAAGGAAGGTGGCGTTGATGCTGCTATGGACGTTTGCCGTAACACCCGCGGACCTGTTGCAAGTATTTTCTATCAGGGACTTTCAAGATATTCAGAAGGCATCGAAATGGTTGAAAAGTCGGTTGTTTCCTATGGCTCGGTTCAGATGGGTCAGATGGAAAAGGGCTTGACTTGGATTTCATTGTTCATCGCACTTCTTCCTATGTTGGGATTCATGGGTACGGTTATCGGTATGATCGGCGCATTTGATGCTATCGAAGCTGCAGGTGATATTAACCCTGCTGTTGTTGCTGGTGGTATTAAGGTCGCTCTTATCACAACCGTAGGCGGTTTGATCGGTGCTATGATCCTTCAGGTATTCTACAACTATATTCTTGGTAAGATTGACTCTCTTGTCAACACAATGGAAGATGCATCAATATCACTCATTGATGTTCTTGTTGATTACAACAAAAATAATAAGTAATTGTTTGTCAATTAAAAATTTACAGAGATGTTAGAGAAAATAATTAAAATATTGGGTTGGGTCGTATTGGGAGCAGCCGCACTTATTTCGGTGCTGTTCTTCCTGATGCCGTCCGAGGCACCTCAGATGCAGGCTGCTATGGATGCTCTTGATGGAGCAACCGGTGCAGACAAGATTGCAGGTGTTGATGCGGCAGCGGCCGAATGGGGCGGATTCATAATGTACGCCTGTGAATTTTTGGCTATACTTTGCGCTGTAATGTTTGTGCTTTTTGGTATTATCGGCATTGTTGTTGACGGTATGGGTTCACCAAAGACCTTGATAAAACCGGCTATTGCAATTATAGGTATTGTTGTTGTTGCAATAATAGCATGGGCTTTGGCCGATGGTATTGCTCCGCATACAATTGGTATCCAGAAGGCAGGTTATACTCCTGGCGACATGTATGGTGACATAAAGTTGGCTGAGGCTGGCTTATGGATGACATATATCGCAGGTGCAGCTGCAATTCTTGCATTGGTTTATGGAGCAATCTCCAGACTGTGGAAATAATTGTTAATTTTTAAAAGGTTAATATTATGGCAAAAAGATCAACCCCAGAAATTAACGCAAGTTCCATGGCAGATATCGCTTTCCTGCTCCTTATATTTTTCCTTGTGACAACAACTATGGATGTTGATACTGGTATCCAGAGACAGTTGCCTCCAATTCCGGAAAAGGATCAGAAGACCGATGTTGAAGTCAATAAACGAAATGTTTATCAGGTACTTGTAAACTCAAGGGGTACTATATCTGTGAACAACCATTGGGTTAATAGCCTCGAGGAATTGCGCGAAGGTGCCAAGGAGTTCATAAACTGCGATAGAGCCGACGATCCTGAACTTCCAGAAATGGAAGAAATTATGGTCGAAGGTATCAAGACTCCAGTTAAGACTTCAAAGGGTCTAATATCGTTGCAGAACGACCGTGGTACAACCTACGGACGCTACATTGAGGTTCAGAACGAACTGGTTGCCGCATACAACGAGATAAGAAACGAGGCTGCCCGCAAATATTTCAACAAGCCGTACGACGAGCTTAGCGATGAACAGCAGGAAGCAATAAGGAAAATATATCCTCAGCGTATCTCCGAAGCGGAACCTAAAAATTATGGAGGAAAGTAATATGGCAGTAATGGGAAAAAAGAAAAAGAAAACTCTTGGCGCAATATCAACGGCTTCGTTGCCCGATATCGTGTTCATGATTCTGTTCTTCTTCATGGTTTCTACTACCATGCGTGAAGTCGAACTGCTTATCGAACTTAAAGGTTCCGATCTGCCTACTGCAACAGAAATCAAGAAACTTGAAAAGAAGTCGCTGGTAAGCTACATCTATGTTGGTAAACCGTTGCAACAGTATCAGAAGACATACGGTACTGAGCCGAAGATTCAGTTGAATTCATCGTTCGCCGAACTGTCCGACATCTACGAGTACATTCTTGCTGAACGTGCAGAACGAGATGAGGCAGAAGTTCCGTTCATGACAACTTCACTGAAGGTGCATCGGGATACTAAGATGGGTATAATTACCGACATCAAGCAGGAACTTAGAAAGGCAAGTGCGCTGAAAATCAACTATTCGGCGCGTCAGGACATGGGATATTAGGTGTATAAATTTATTTTTTGAAAGAGGCTGATTTTTCAGCCTCTTTTTTTTTGTTGCAAAAACTTTTTTCTTATTTTTGCAAGTTGTAAAAAGTGTATTGTGTTTTGTGGAAAAATTTTTTTTCACAAACGAGGCAACCCTCGAACATTTTATGCGTTTTACAGATGAATTAAAAAAATTTCAGAGAGATGAAAAAGATATTGGCAATTCTGATTTTGACTCTTGCTTTCGCTGGTGCTTACGCCCAGCAGCAAGTAAATGTAATACCAGACAACAAATTGTATTCAAAGTTCCAGGCCGACGACATCAACAATATGGTGGAAAAAATACCGTCAGAAATAGTTTACTGGAACTGGTTCGTTTACAATGGATACGTTATAAAACATTCAATTCCAGAAGCGGCAATGATGTATCCTCCGCTAAAGTTTTTTGATAAAGATACAAAACTTGCCACAGAAGAGGAGGTCGCATACGACGAGGCAAGCTTCAATATTATGGCATACGATTTCGAGATTCTTCCCGATAAGACAAATGTGTATAGAATAGGAAATACTGGATATATTGTTAATGTCCTTTCTGCACATGATTTAATTGTAAAATATAATAAATTTTTGAACCATGAATAGCAAGATTATATTTATATCGTTATTATTCCTGCTTTTAGGAATAGCAAGCTATTCTCAGGAAATAATACTGAATCAGACATATACTGAAGTTGTAACTACATGCAACGCTACGCTATACGATTCTGGCGGTCCCAATGGAGATTATTCCTCGAATGAGAGCTACACAATAACTTTCTGTGGTGTGGGGAATGCTCCTATAATTGTGGAAGTCATATCGTTAAGAACAGAAAGTACAACTTACGACTACATTAAATTGTTTAACGGCACAACAGCAACAGGATCTCCAATTGCTACTTTGGGCGGTTCATCTATGCCAGCACAGACTGAATATGAAGCGGATGGAAGTTGTGTTACAATTCTTTGGCATAGCGATGGTTCTGTACAGTATGCTGGTTTTGAACTTTCAATTCGTTGTGGTTTCCCTTGTCAGGACTATACTGTGAACATAACACCAGAAGCTCAGTATGATGAGACAGCACAAGCTTATCTTGGATGTTCGGGCGGTACGGTTTCTGCTCAGTTGAACTTTTTGCACAATAATGAAAACTATGAGCAGACAATAGATAATACAAGTTTCTCGTGGGTGGCAATTTCTGATGCTGGAACTCAGACTTTTGTGGGAATGGGCCTTAATGAACTATCAGAACCACTTGCTCCTGGTGCTTACTTTTTCACTCTTACAACAACAGATGCAAACAGGTGTCGTGTAATATCGAATACAGTTTCTGTATATATATCTGTGCCTCCAACTTTTACTGGAACAACGATAACTTCGGTAGTTTGTCCGGGTGAGGATGTTGAATTGATAGGCGTTGTGAATCCGCCAGACGAATGGCAGATGACTATACAGGAAGTAAACGAAGAGAGGACATGTTTCGATGATGACCATATAGATTCGGAGCAGACGAGTTGCTTTACATATGCGGCATTCGCTCCAGGACAGACAATTACGTCAGTTAACGACATAGAGTCTATTGGTATGCGTATGGAACACTCGTACATGGGTGACCTTGATATAATAATACAATGTCCTAGCGGTCAGCGTATGACCTTGTTTGAACAGTCCTGTGGTGGAACTTTCTTTGGTGAAGCAGTTGATACCCATACCATGGGAAGCAATTCATGTAGCGACGGCGACCAATATGTTGGTGTTGGATACGACTATTATTGGACGCAGACCGATAACAGAGGATTGATGTCGGCAAACTGCTCAAGTGTCAGTATTTTGCCAGCAGGAAACTATCAGCCTGTTGATGATTTCAGCAGTTTGGTTGGCTGTCCTATCAATGGCGAGTGGTGCGTTATATTCATTGACCATCTGCGTCAAGACGATGGTACACTTTTTCAGACGGAACTTCATTTCGCCGATTACCTTATACCCGCAGATGATAGCATCATTTCTTTCCAGAATACCTACGGAGATGAAATGTGGTGGGAAGGTGAAGCCGTACAGACGGAAGGTAATGCTGCCAACAATATTGCAAATCCGACTGTGCCAGGACAAATGGGATACACATTTTATGCAACCGATAATTTCGGTTGTACATACGATACTACAGTGTATGTTACAGTCCGCGACTTTACCGATCCATCTTGTTGTATAGAGCCAACACCTTCGATTTCCAGTATTCCGGATTTGATTTGCTCAAATAGAACCAATCTTTCTGTACGTAATATCCCTAACGGAAATACTGGAGAATGGACAGTCGTAGCATATCCTGAAGGCGATGACGTGAATAACTCGGCAACATTTACCAGTCCTAATTCGCCTAATACGCAGGTGGTTATAAATGGATGGGGAACTTATACTTTCCGTTGGACTGAGTATTATATGGGACGTGACGATTGTACAAGTTTTACTGAGGTGACAACCACTTTCAGACAGCAGCCGACAAATAGTTTTGTATATACACCGATTCCTTGTTTTGGTGGCGAAACCGAAGTTACATATACAGGAAATATGGACGAGACAGCTGAATTTACATGGGAATTTGGCGGTGCATTTGTACAGTATGGCGCAACATCGCTCGGTCCACATATCCTTACTTGGCCTGAGGCAGGAACTCATGCAATATCGTTGCGGGTAAACAATGATGGTTGTGTTACAGGCGATACTGTGGTATCCATTCTCAATCCAGAACGATTGGTAATAGATTCAATATCTGTAGCAGACGATCCATGTTACCATAGCAATGGAGGTTCAGCTATTGTAACGCATCATGGTGGTACCTTGCCAATCTCATATTCGTGGGCAGCTCCTGGTACAGAACTGCTGAATATCGGTGTTGGAAACTATTCTCTAATTATAACCGATGCTAATGGATGTACTGCTCAGGACGTGTTCAGAATTAATGAACCAGATGAATTGGTTATTATATCAATTGAGACAGAAGATCTTACCTGCTATGCATCGCACGACGGTTCAATCTCTGTAAGTGCTGGTGGTGGTTCTGGCGACCTGCATTATCTTTGGTCAGATGCTGGCGATGGGTCAGCAGACAGAATAAACGTGTCGGCAGGTGAATATTATCTTACTGTAAGTGATGACCATAATTGTATTAGCACGGCTTATATTGCGATTTCGCAACCAGAGCGTTTGGTTATGCAGATGACTACCGACTATGCTGTATGTGAGGGCGAGCCGACACCTGTTCATGTGACAGCATTCGGCGGAACTGCCCCGTATCACTATATGTGGAATTCGGGTAACGGTGAGTTTGAAGCTGGTAACGAAATTTCGAGCCTGTTAACAACAACCACGCATTACACAGCCTATGTCCGTGATGCAAATGATTGTGTCAGCGATATGCACTCGATGACTGTTACAGTAAGTCCCGAAATGATTATCGACAGCATTATGTTGCGTCAGATAAAATGTCATGGACATTGCGATGGACGTGCTGAACTAGTAATGAGGGGCGGTCTTCCTCCTCTGCAATATACTTGGCCGTCGGATACATATATTTATGATGGAATTTGCAGCGGTTCATATACTTTGACCGTTACCGACCTTATCGGATGCTCTGTCATTGGTTCGTTTGTAATTACTCAGCCTGAAGATTTTGTCATTTCTACTTCGATGGATTCTGTGTCATGCTACGGTGCATCCGATGGTGAGGCTAGAATTTTTGTCGATGGAGCAACTCCGCCGTATACATATCTGTGGCCTAATGGAAACACTACCGATATTTTTACAACTTCGGCAGGATCTTACATTGTTACAGTTCACGATAGTAACGGTTGCCGTCACACTGAGGAATTTAATATTCCAGAACCGGATCCGATGTCAGCTATTCCAATCAACAATGTAACTATTTGCAATGGTCAGTCTGTTGTATTGACCACGCAGGTTACAGGCGGAACACCATATTATAATTATAGGTGGATGGGGCCCGATAGCGTTCAGTACAATGGCATTAGCTATGAAGTATCGCCAACGGTGGCTTCCACTTACTACCTGACAGTTTACGATTCGCATGGTTGTTCTGTAGAGCTTCAGCCGATATTAATAAAAATTAATCCTGATTTGCGCATCGCATCTGTAGTTACAAGTTTCGATACTATATGCCAAGGTGATGAGGCATTGATTTATGTCGAGGCAGATGGCGGTAACGGCGGTCCATATACGCTTACGCTTCAGGACGGACGTGTTGTACCTTCTCCATTCACAGTAAGACCTGACTCTACGACAATGTTCTACATTACGCTTACCGACATGTGCGGAACACCATCGGTAACCGATTCTATTGAGATTTTCGTACATTCGTATCCAGACGAACTATTTACTTCAAGCAATGTGGAAGGTTGTGTGCCTCTGTCGGTTACATTTACGCCGTTGAATATAAACGGAACACAGTACTTGTGGACGTTTGGCGACAACGATTTCTCGGAGGAGGAAGATCCTACACATGTTTACAAGAATCCGGGTGATTATGATGTAACAATGACCGTTTGGAGCGAATTTGGATGTAGGATTCAGAAGACTGTTCCTGATATGGTTCATGCATATCCGACACCGCGTGCATTGTTCGATGCCGAAGTGCAGTCGGTATCGGTTTTGTCACCCGAAGTGTTATTCAATAACAGGTCGATTGATGCAAACAGGTATTTCTGGTTCTTTGGCGATCAGGACAGCTCAACTTATGAAAGTCCACGACACATGTATCCGGAAATGGGTGAATACGAAGTCGTGCTTGTCGCAGAATCTGACCATCATTGTAAAGACACAACTTCAAGGGCGATAATCGTATATAGTCAGTTCTCGTTCTATGCACCAACATCTTTCACTCCTAATGGCGATGGTTTGAACGATTGCTTCAGGGTGTGCGGAAACGGAATATCGAAGAACAATTTCTTATTTACTGTTTATGATAGGTGGGGAGAATTGGTATTCAGGACGACTGAATATTTCCCGGCTGCTAGTTGTGATGCATGTTCCGAAGGCTCGTGGGATGGTACCGACTGGGGTAGCAAGAAAAAAGGTGATAAGGTTCTTGAAAACGGCATCTATTTCTGGTATTGCCAGTTCGAGGATATTTATGGAATACAGCATAAGGAACAAGGTCATGTAAATATGGTTAGGTAAAAAATAATGTTCATGATAAAAAGCCGCTTTCGAGCGGCTTTTTTTTGTGCGTGTAGAACCAATCTAAGATTGAATTTCAATCGTAAATTCCTTTGTTCTTGTCGGCAAAAATCGTAAATCTAAAATCGTAAGTCGTAAATCCAAAATTCCCCTTATCTTTGCGCAAAAATTTAAACTAATGAATTATACGATTCTTGACCCTGAGGAACAGGGCTATGCAAAGGTTGAGAAGTTCAACAAGGAGAAGACAGAACGCCTTGCTGCGCTTTACAGCGAGATTCTTGGCTTGATTGGCGAGGATGTCAACCGCGAAGGACTTCTGAAAACGCCCGAGAGGGTTGCCAAAGCTATGCAGTTCCTTACTCAGGGCTACGATATGGATGCCGAGGAAATCATCCGTTCGGCAATGTTCCGCGAGGATTACCGCCAGATGGTAATTGTCAAGGATATTGAACTTTACAGCATGTGCGAGCATCACATGTTGCCGTTCTACGGAAAGGCGCACGTGGCTTACATTCCTAACCACTATATTACTGGCTTGAGCAAGATTGCCCGCGTTGTGGATGTTTTCTCGCGTAGGTTGCAGGTGCAGGAAAGGCTGACAACGCAAATAAAGGATTGCATTCAGAATACTCTCGACCCGTTGGGCGTGGCGGTTGTCATTGAGGCGCACCACATGTGCATGCAGATGCGTGGCGTGCAGAAGCAGAATTCAATAACTACGACATCTGATTTTACTGGCGTATTCTTAAAGCAAGCCAAGACAAGACAGGAATTTTTAGCATTAATTGACAGAAATAGATTATAATGAAAGCATTGGTTTTCCCGGGACAAGGTTCCCAGTTTTCGGGTATGGGCAAGGACTTGTACGATGCAAGTGCGAGTGCAAAGAAAATGTTTGAGCGTGCCGATGAGGTTCTTGGCTTTGGCTTGTCTGACATAATGTTCAATGGTACGGATGAGGATTTGAAGCAGACAAAGGTTACACAGCCCGCAGTTTTTCTTCATTCGGTAGTGATGTTCTACGAGAAGTTTGTCAACGAAAGTTTTGGTCTGGTTGCAGGACATTCGCTTGGCGAATTTTCGGCATTGGTTGCTGCGGGTGTGCTCAGTTTCGAGGATGCCTTGGTTTTGGTTTCGAAGCGAGCAATGGCAATGCAGAAGGCATGTGAGAAGCAGAAATCGACCATGGCGGCAGTTATTTGTCTCGACCGCGAAATAGTTGAGCGTATTTGTGCCGAAACCGATGGCATTGTTGTTCCTGCCAACTATAATAGTCCTGAGCAGATTGTGATTTCGGGCAGTGAGGAAGCCATAGATGCCGCTTGCGTGAAGATGAAGGAAGCAGGAGCAAAGCGTGCATTGAAGTTGCAGGTTGGTGGAGCTTTCCATTCTCCGCTTATGGAGCCAGCACGCGAGGAACTTGCCGAGGCAATTATGTCAACACGGTTCTGCGATGCCAAGGTTCCCATTTACCAGAATGTAGATGCTATGCCTCACCGTATTGCAAACGAAATCCGAGAAAACCTTGTAAAACAACTTACAAGTGCCGTCCGCTGGAGCGATTCAGTAGTGAAAATGCACGAGGATGGAGCGGATGAATTTATTGAGGTTGGTCCTGGACAGGTGCTTACGGGATTGGTTGGAAAGATATTGAAGTAGGAGAAAATTGAATAAGAATATAAAATGACTGCAGGTGTAATGCTTGCAGTTTTTTTGTCACATATTTTTGCCATTTTCATTCCTCTTTCTTACCTTTGTAGGAAATTTTAGAATGCTATATATGTACCTTATGCATTGATAAAAAGTTGCGATTTTAATTCATTTAAATTCATATATATGAACAGGAAATTTATTTTGTTTTTTGCTGTCGTATCGCTTGCGTGGATTTTGTGTCCGGTGGCGAATGCGCAGACAATTGAGCGTGTTTCGTTCCAGTCGGTGGCTGGCGGAAACGACAGATTCCAGCCTGTAGTGGGCGCACCATTCGGAGTGTCCGCAGGTGCTTCGGGAGGCTCGCTGACAATCACCTCGGAATACGGCGAGGAAGTATTTCACGATGAAATGCCGCAGTCGGTTGAAGATGGGCGTGTTCCCATTGCCGAGGGCATTTCGCTGTATCCGAATCCGGCCGACTATGTTGTGAACATTTTGGTTGACAATGCCGTAGAACTTGGTAGCGATGCCACAGTTGAGGTGTTCGATATGGGCGGACGGCTGATGCTTTCGCAGAGGGTAGGTGAGGGCGAAGTTTCGCTTGATGTGTCGGCACTGAAGGCAGGGACATATCTTATTAGAATAGGAAAGGCAACAGCGAAGATGGTGAAGAGGTAATGGACAATTAACAATGGATAATTGATAATGGACAATTTGTGTTGTGGTGTCGTTGCGGGCAACGACCTCCACAGAACAACACAAAACAATTTCAAACCAATTAGAAACAATTAAAAAATATTGAATATGAAGAAATTTTTCTTAATTATCATTGCGATGCTGCTCAGTGCAGCAACATTCGCACAAAGTGTGCCACAGACAGTAAACTTTTCGGCTACGGTTCGCGATGCAAACAACCAGTTACTGGCAGATAGACCTATAACCGTCCGCCTGACAATCTACGAGGGCGGCGAGGGCGGTACGCCTGTCTATTGTGCTATGCACCAGACGACCACCAATGCTAACGGCTTCATGTCGTTCCAGCTAAACCGTGATGTCTTCGCCTACTGTAACGATATCACTAACATTCCGTTCGATGAAATTCCGTGGGGCAACGGCAACTATTGGATGTATGTTGAGTATCAGGCACTGATAGGCGAGCCTTTCGAGAGTCTCGGCTACTTGGAGATTACCAGCGGCTTCTATGCATTTGCTGCCGACCGTGCTTTGGTTGCACAGAAACTCGAAGGCTTCGACATTGACGTTACCAATGCCCAGGACGGCGACATCCTTGTGTACAATGGCACAACCCGCAAGTGGGAGGCAAGGAGACCTGAAAATATTGGAGGTGGAAGTTCGCAACAAGAAACTTATACTGAAGGCACTTTCCGTTGGACAAGGCAAGGAACTCAGTCATCTGGATTTGACGAATTTGGACTCGTTAGCGGTAATGTCAACAGCGACCTTTATCTTAACATTAATGCAATGGAAGGAGCAAGGCTATATATATTGTCATCTTCAGATTATGCAATAACTGATATAAATACATTGAACATTAGACTTACATCAGAAACACAGGCAACTGTTTATAATGGAGTTAATGTTGGATATGCTTCCCATTCATACGATGATGTGATAGCCACAGTTTACAATGGCAAGACTTATCTGATACATGTTACCAATTCTGTTTCGCAGTCGGAAACTGCTGGTACACTTGTTACCATCACCGGCACCTACAAGATGTGGGGAAGCGGATCAACAGCCTCCACCTATTATAGCGAGCCAACAGGCTATACCAACGGTTACGGCTATGTTGACCTCGGCTTGCCGAGCGGAACAAGGTGGGCGACCTGCAATGTAGGCGCAAGCACACCTACAGCCTACGGCAACTATTACGCATGGGGAGAAACCACCACCAAGAGCTCATATACCTCTGACAATTATACATATTCCGATAATCCGACCACACTTCCCTCCAATAGAGATGCCGCTACAGCCAACTGGGGTAGTGGCTGGCGTATGCCGACCTACGATGAACTGTACGAGTTGCAAAGTAACTGCACCGTAACTAGGACAACCCAGAGCGGAGTAAACGGACGCTTGTTCACCGGACCCAACGGCAACTCTATCTTCCTGCCTGCTGCTGGCTACCGCTTCGGCAGTGAGCTCGTCAATGCCGGTTCCAACGGCAGCTGCTGGTCGAGTTCGCTCTACACGGGCAATACGGGCAGCGCGCGGGGCCTCTACTTCACTTCGGCCGGTTGCTTCATGGACAGCAGCAACCGCTACTATGGGTTTACCGTTCGTGCTGTTTGCGCGTCACAGAACTAATCTGTTCTCTCCCCGAAACGCGCAAAGGAGCGGGACCCTTGCCGTGCGGGGCGGAGAAAAATTTCATTAACAAACGGAATGTTTGCGGTGTATTGTAGGGGTAGGTTTCAAACCTGCCCCTACAATTATACATCAGCAAAATATTCCGTTTCTTCTTGGCGGATTCCAGTCGCCTTGTTTGCTTTGTTTGGATTTTTTTTATTGTTAGGTTTACGTTCTCAATATTTCATAATTTATTTGTTATCACAATAATTTTTTCTGCCATAAAAGAAAAAATATATATCTTTGCAGAGCAATTTAGTTGGCGCAAGAAAATTGGCGCAAAAAAGTTGCTCTGAAATATTATTATAATAAACATTATGGCAAGTAAGTTACCTAATCCGTTCCTAATAAGCGGTTATGTTTCAAAGGATTATTTTTGTGACAGGGAAGAGGAAACAAAGAATCTCAGGTCAGCATTGTACAATGAACGCAATGTTGTATTGATTAGTCCACGCCGTGTCGGGAAAACAGGTCTGATAAAACATTTGTTTGCATCGGTTCCTGATAACGAGGCGTATTGCGTTTATGTAGATTTGTACCGCACTACATGTATGCGCGATTTTGTCGAGTGTCTTGGCAAGGCCATAATGGGAAATTGCGGATCGGCTTCGGCTCGTGAACGCCTGATGAAAGCCCTGCAAACCTTGCGGTTTACTTTTACTTCAGATGCAATAACGGGTGTGCTGGAAATTGGCGTCAATATGGTGGGAAACGAACCCGAAGTCTCTTTGTCGCAGGTGTTTGCCTATATGGAAAGCTCAAAAAAGCCTGTTTATGTCGCATTGGATGAGTTCCAGCAGATAAAGAACTATCCTGAAAAAAATGTGGAAGAGATATTGCGCAGTTATATTCAGCATCTTAGGAATGTGCATTTTATATTTTCTGGTAGCCAGAAGCATATAATAATTGATATGTTTTCATCAGCGAAAAGGGCGTTTTACCAGAGTGCGCAGACTATGCATATTGGTGTCATTCCCGAAGATTCATATTATGAATTCTGTTCTCGGCATTTCGAAAAGCATGGGCAGAAATTGTCCACAGAGGCATTCCATTTTATGTATGAGGCATTGTTTGCACATACATGGTATATCCAGTCTGTTGCCAATAGGTTGTACGAATGGGGAATAGGGAATATTTCTACCGAAGATGTCCAGCATGCAATCAGGGTGCTGGTTGACGAGAACTCGTTTAGTTACCAGAATTATTGCAGGTTGTTTTCGGCCAACCAGTTGAATGTGTTGAAGGCGATTGCTTGCGAGCGCATTGTTACAGAACCTTCGCGGCATGACTTTATCGCTAAATATAATCTCGGAGCTGGCAGTAGTGTTAGAAATGCCATTAAGACATTGGTTGCCAATGAATTTATATACGAGGAGAATGGCAGATATTCTGTTTATGACAGATTTTTTGGCATTTGGCTTTCGATGTGATAAATGTTATTTACTTTTTGCGTATTTGAATTATATAGAATATTTTTACAAAATTGAAAATATTAGTAGTATGACAGCGGAACAGGAACGAATAATCAACCTTACCAAGGCACTTAATCAGCACAATTACAATTACTATGTGCTTAGCAATCCTACAATCAGCGACTTCGAGTTTGACAAGATGCTCGAAGAGCTTGCCGATTTGGAAAAGCGTTTCCCAGAGTTTCGCCAGCCAGATTCGCCGACTTTGCGTGTTGGTAGCGACATTTCCAACGAGTTCAAGACTGTTGCTCACGACTACCGTATGCTTTCGCTCGGAAATACCTATTCCGAAGGCGAAATAACCGAATTCTACAACCGCATTGTCAAGGAAATTGAGCAGAAGCCTGAAATAATTTGCGAACTGAAGTTTGATGGTGCATCAATTTCGGTGAAGTACGAAAATGGTCAGTTTGTGCGGGCTGTTACGCGAGGCGATGGAGAAAAAGGTGACGATGTTACCGAAAATATCCGCACGGTAAAGAGTATTCCGCTGTCAATAAATAGTACAGAACTGCCCGACAAATTTGAGATTCGCGGCGAGATAATCATGCCACACAAGAGTTTCGATGCATTGAACGCCGAGCGTTTGGAAATTGGCGATACTCCTTTTGCAAATTGCCGTAATGCGACATCGGGCTCAATAAAGCTTATAAATCCCAAGGAAGTGGCAAAGCGCGGTCTGGATTGCTATTTCTACTATATGATGGGGCGAAATCTTCCAGCCAAGACTCACTACGAGTGCATGCAGGTGCTTCGCAAGGCAGGATTCAAGATTTCAGACCATGTGAAACTTTGCCACAGTTTGCAGGAAATTTTCGATTTCATACACTACTGGGACACCGAGAGACGCAATCTTCCGTTCGATATAGATGGCATTGTGCTGAAAGTCAATTCGTACGCACAACAGGAAATGCTTGGCTTCACGGCAAAGAATCCGCGCTGGGCAATTGCCTACAAGTTCAAAGCGGAGCAGGTAAGCACTCGCCTTTTGAGCATTGACTATCAGGTCGGAAGGACGGGCGCTATAACTCCCGTTGCAAACCTTGAACCAGTACAACTTGCAGGAACAATCGTGAAACGAGCTTCATTGCACAACGCCGACCAGATTGCTCTGCTTGACATTCGCGTGGGCGACATGGTGTATGTGGAGAAGGGCGGAGAGATTATTCCTAAGATTGTAGGTGTGGAGTCGCACGATGTTTTCTCGGGAAAGACGCAGTTTATAACAAAATGTCCCGAATGTGGTGCAGAGCTTGTCCGTGTTGAGGGCGAGGCAAAGCATTTCTGTCCGAATTCTAACAACTGTCCGCCACAGATAAAAGGCAAGATAGAGCATTTCGTTTCGCGCAAGGCAATGAACATTGAGACGATAGGAGAGGAGACAGTTGCTCTGATGTACGATGCTGGATTGGTGCATAACATTGCCGACCTTTACGATTTGACAAAAGATCAGGTTCTCAAACTCGATCGCATGGCAGACAAGTCGGCTGAAAACATTATCAGCGGAATCGAAAATTCGAAGCGGGTGCCGTTTGAACGAGTGGTTTACGCACTTGGAATCAGGCATGTAGGTGAGACTATGGCCAAGAAGTTAGCTTTCGCCATGAAGGACATTGAAACATTGTCGAATGCGACTGTCGAGCAGCTTGTTGCAGTTGGTGATATTGGTGAAATCATTGCTCAGAGCATAGTCGATTATTTCTCTAACGATGACAATGTGAAGATTGTAGCTCGCTTGATTGATGCTGGCTTGCAGTTCAGGGTAAAGGAGCAGGAAAAATTGTCGTCCTCGCTTGAAGGAATGTCGGTGATAATATCTGGCACTTTTACCCACTATTCGCGTGACGAGATAAAGAAAGTCATTGAGTTGCATGGAGGCAATAATGTGTCATCCATTTCGAAGAATACCGATTTGTTTGTTACTGGCGAAAACATCGGTCCCGCCAAATTGGAAAAGGCAACCAAGTTGAATATTAAGATGGTGGACGAGGAGGAATTTAGGAGAATGATTGGGGAAAATGGATAATCCGCTCCCTTTTTGTCATCTTGAACTTGTTTCAAGATCTGAAAAAGGGAGTGTTGATTAACAGATGCTGAAACGAGTTCAGCATGACTACTAAAAGAAACCGCAAGAATATATAAACAACATGAATTTTGACGAACTACGAATTTCAAAACAACTGATAAATGCCCTCGAGGACATTGATATAGTGGAGCCAACGCCGATTCAGGAAAAATGCTTTCCGAAAATTTCATCGGGAGCGGATGTGGTTGGCGTAGCGCAGACGGGTACGGGTAAGACCTTTGCTTATCTTCTACCTATTTTCAATTCGCTCGAATTCTCTGAGCAGAAAAATCCGCGTGTGCTTGTGCTTGTGCCTACTCGCGAACTTGCTGTGCAGGTGCGTGACGAAGCCGAGAAACTTGCAAAATACAAAAGCTACCGCATAAAGTGCGTTTATGGAGGAGCGAACATCAACACGCAGAAGGATAACATTTACGCCGAAGGTTGCGATGTGCTTATAGGTACGCCCGGACGAATATTCGATATTGCTGTAACTGGCGTATTGCGTTTTCCATCGATAAAGAAACTTGTAATCGATGAGGTTGACGAGATGCTAAGTTTGGGTTTCCGTCCGCAGTTGGAGCAGATTTTCGAGATGTTACCGCAGAAACGCCAGTCGATGATGTTTTCATCCACTTTGACCGATGAGGTTACATCGTTTATACAAAAGCATTTCCGCAATCCTGAAACCATCGAAGTGACAAGGCGCTGTACGCCTGTGGAGAAGATTGAACAACGAGTGTATAAGTTGCCAAATTTCAATACTAAGGTTAATTTCTTGTCTGATATTTTGGCTGATGCTGATGAGTATCCGAAGGTTTTGGTTTTTGCAGAGAGCAAAAAACAGGCAGATAGATTGTCTGATATGCTTGAGCAGAAATTCCCAGATAGAGTAGGGGTTACGCATTCAAACAAATCGCAGAACTTCCGCTTCAACGCCGTGAAAAATTTTGAATCTGGCAAGTACAATATCTTGATTGCAACTGATGTTGTGGCTCGTGGAATAGATTTTACGGATATTTCGCATGTAATAAACATGTCTCCGCCTGAAAATCCTATCGACTATATACATAGGATTGGTCGTACTGGTCGTGCCGACAAGAATGGTGTTTCGTTGCTTTTGGTTGCACCATACGAGGAAGAAAAGTATGATGAGGTTTGTAAGCTTGCAGGAAGCAACATTGTTGAGCATGAAGTACCAGAGAGTGTTGTTATATCAAACATTCTGCTTGAGGAGGAAAAGCCGACCATTACCCACAAGATATATCTAAAAGCGCCATCGTTGAAAAATTCGGGTGGAGCGTTCCATGAAAGAAGCGACAAACGCAAAAAGGTAAACTCTGGCGGATTGAAGGCGAAGGCAAAACGCAAAAGAGGAAAGTAGACACAAAAACAAAGGGCATCCGAAATCGAATGCCCTTTGCCTGATAGAATTATGAAACATTAATTTTTCAAACCGAATCTTACGAAACCAGTTGCAACAAGTCCCTTTTCAACAGATTCCAAATACTGAGCGATTGAAATCTTTGAGTCGGAAATGTAAGCCTGATTCATAAGAGTTGATTCCTTGAAGAACTTTTGCAGACGACCGTTTGCGATAGCGGTAATCTTAGCTTCTGGCATAGTAGCAACAGTTGCTTCGGTTACTTCTGTTCTAATCTTGCGAGCTTCGTCAGCCTGTTCCTTTGTAATCCATCCCTTAGCCATGTTGCTTTCGATGTGGTCATCGCTGTCAACGAGGTTCGGGTTGATACCAGCTTTCTTCAATGCAGCGTCAACTGCCTTTGCGCTGAGTTCGAGCTTGGTCTTGTTTACTGCAACTGAGAATTCTTCGTCCTTAACTTTCTGAGGAACGCTTGCTTCATCAACAGCAACAGGATTCATAGCTGTTACCTGCATTGCAACGTTACGTCCAACCTGACGGTCAACAACCTTGTTAAGACCGATTACGGTAGCGAGTTTGTTCCCGTTGTGGATGTATTCAACAACGTAAGGAGCTTCCATCTTGTTGTAGTATGCGAGTTCCATCTTTTCGCCAGTTACACCACTTCTTTCTGTAACAGCGTCAGCGATGGTCTTTCCGTTGAGAGGCATAGCCTTGAGGGCTTCGAGGTCAGCAGGAAGATTATCGCAAGCAACCTTGAGTATGTCCTTTGCAAGGTTTACGAAATCATCGTTCTTAGCAACGAAGTCAGTTTCGCAGCTCAATGCGATAACAACGCCAACTGTATTGTTCTTTGCTGTGCCAGCGAGAACAGCACCTTCGGTAGCTTCACGGTCAGCACGCTTGTTAGCGATTGCAAGACCTCTTTCTCTGATAAGATCCTTTGCCTTTTCGAAATCACCGTCAGCTTCTGTCAAAGCCTTCTTGCAGTCCATCATACCTGCGCCGGTAATGTCTCTAAGTTTCTTTACATCAGCAGCACTTATATTTGCCATTGTCTTTCGTTTTTTTCGTTAATACTAGTTTTCTTCGGTAACTTCAACTGGTGCTTCTTCAACGTGTTCCTTCTTAGCCGAAGTTCTTCTCTGTCTCTTTCTTTCTACTGGCTGTTCTTCACCTTCTTCTACAACTTCCTTTGCGGTATTTTCCTTTTCAACAGCTCTTTCGTCCAAACCTTCCTTTATAGCCTGGCACATTGTAGAAACGATAAGTTGGATTGACTTTGAAGCATCGTCGTTTGCCGGAATTGGGAAATCGGCATTCTTAGGATCCGAGTTTGTGTCAACCATTGCGAATACAGGAATACCCAATCTTTGAGCTTCGTGAACAGCAATCTTTTCCTTTAGTATGTCAACAACGAAAAGTGCAGCCGGAAGTCTTGACAAGTCGGCGATAGAACCGAGGTTCTTTTCCAACTTAGCTCTCTGACGGCTGATTTGCAACTGTTCGCGCTTCGACAATGATGCGAATGTTCCATCGCTTATCATCTTGTCTATTGACGACATTTTCTTTACTGCCTTACGGATTGTCGGGAAGTTGGTGAGCATACCACCAGGCCAGCGTTCTGTTACGAACGGCATTCCAACCTTTGTTACTTCTTCCGAAACGATGTCCTTAGCCTGCTTTTTGGTAGCTACGAACAAAACTTTTCTTCCGTCCTTTACGATTTTTTTTATTGCTTCTGCAGCTTCGTCAACCTTTACGGCTGTCTTGTGCAGGTCGATGATGTGGATACCGTTGCGCTCCATGAAGATATAAGGAGCCATTGCGGGATTCCATTTGCGCTTGAGGTGACCAAAGTGTACGCCTGCCTCGAGCAACTGATCAAATGTTAATCTTGACATTTTTAAAAATTTAAGTTTACATTCTGTAGTAACAATCGCGGAGTAGAATCTCGAAAGACCATCTCCACGATTTAGATACTAAACTTCGTTTATAATTCACTAAAAAAATACTAACGCTTGCTGAACTGGAATCTCTTACGAGCCTTCTTCTGTCCGGGTTTCTTTCTTTCAACAACCCTCGAGTCGCGTGAGAGGAAACCGCAAGGCTTCAAGCTAGCCCTGTATTCCGGATCTACCTTCAACAATGCCCTTGAGATACCAAGGCGCAATGCTTCAGCCTGACCTCTTACACCACCTCCGTCAATGTTGGCCTTTACATCGTAGCAGTCCATCTTGTCCAATGTCAAGAACGGTTGCTTTACGATATACTGGTACTGCATAATCGGGAAGTATTCTTCCATTTTGCGGTTGTTAACCGTGATGTTTCCTTTTCCTTCGCTTAAGTAAACTCTTGCGACTGCAGCTTTTCTGCGACCTAATGCATTAAATACGTCCATGCTTATTTAATTGTGTTTAAATCCAACTTTGTCGGGTTTTGAGCTTCGTGCTTGTGCTCGCTGCCAACATAAACTTTCAAATTTCTGAACAATTCGCTTCCGAGACGGTTCTTCGGCAACATTCCCTTGATTGCATGTTCAATGATGCGTGCAGGGTGCTTCTCGAGCATTTCAGCAGGTGTTTCAACCTTCTGTCCGCCAGGATATCCAGAGTGTCTGATATATTCCTTGTCGGTGAGTTTCTTGCCTGTTAAAACAACCTTCTCAGCATTGATGATGATGACATTGTCGCCACAATCAACATGAGGTGTGTATTCGGGTTTGTGCTTTCCTCTCAACACAAAAGCTACTTTAGAAGCCAAGCGTCCGAGGATTTCGCCTTCGGCATCGACAACATACCACTGCTTCTTAACAGTTTCCTTGTTTGCCGATATTGTTCTGTAAACCAATGTTTTCACTTTAAAAAATCTTCTTTAAAATTAATAAATTAAGTTCCTTAGGCTGGATGACCAAACGGACTGCAAAAGTAATACTTTTTTTATTATCCAAAAATCTTTTTTTGCTTTTTCTTTAAAAAATATTCTGTCGATAAGTTGTTGTGTAGTAGCATGCTAAATTTTGTGCGCTTTTGACTGCATTCTAATTCAAGTTTCGTATGAAAATGCCCATATATATTATATAGGTGTTGTTGGAAACTATTTCGGCTAATGGTTGCGGATTTTGCAAAAAACACTTACCTTCGCAAACCGATATTTATTGATATGGAAGAACAGCAAGTTAGGAAGATTCTGGTATATACCGATTTTACTTCGGTAGGAGAACGAAGTGTTCAGTGGGGCGTGTATTTTGCGGAGAAGTTCAAGATGGAACTGCTTTTGCTTCATGTGATTAACGAAAATACATATACATATTTCCCGAAAAGTACAGCTGAGCAGGATGCCAAGGAAGCTCTTGCTGAATATTGTGACAACATAATGAAAGACCATGGCATAAAGGCTGAGTATTATGTGGAAGAAGGTTGTACTTGCACTATAATAAATTCTACTGCCGAGCGCATTGATGCCTACCTGATTGTACTTGGCACTCATGGCAAGGACGATTTGCAGTTCTTGTCGGGAACATCGGCGGTGAAGATTATCCGTAAGGCGCGGATACCTTATTTTGTTATACAAAAGAATACCCCATATCCAAGTTATGGCAACAAGATTGTGCTTCCTATGGATGTGGCAAAGGAAATGAAGGAAAAGACTGGTTGGGTGACATATTTTGCTAAGCATATGGAACAGGTTATTGATATTGTCCACAAGAAATCCGATGATGCACGGTTGGCAAACAATATTCAGTTCTGTACAAAGTTTTTTGACCGCTACGAGTTGGTTTACAATAGGATAGTGCTTGGAGAACGCAAAAGCATTGACAGTCAGGCTGTGGATTATGCGTCAAACAATGAGTGCAAGTTGATTGTTATAACAACCACCAAGGAGGAACGCCTGTGGCACAAGATTTTCGGTTTGCCCGAAGCCAAGATTATCGCCAACGAGAAGGGAATTCCTGTGCTGTGTGTCAATCCGAGGAAGGATTTGTATGTGCCTTGTGTATAACTGATTGAAATTTATTGTTATGAGATATATACTTTCAATTTTTGCGTTTTTTTTCGCGACTATTGCTACCGCACAGGTTTTCAATGCCTCATGCGATAGTTACGGACGGAGTTTTATTGATGTTGACAATGACAGGTCTATTGTTTCGGAAAAGTCGCAACGCTCGCAGTTGGACGGCTGGCCGAAGACTTTTTCCAAAGACGAATACTATATGAATGTCAGAGGTGTTTGTCTTGCCGACATTGACAGTGATGGTACGGATGATATAATATTCGGTGCCGACACAGCAATTTATGCCTACAAAGGCGATGGTACATTCCTATGGCGTACTGATTTGCAGGGCATTGCATATTATCCGCCGTCTTGCGCCGACATCGACAACGATGGTATTCCCGAAATCCTCATTTATACGAGAGCAAAAGCGGGAACAAGCACATCTTATTTTTATATTTTTGATAATCAGGGTAATGTACGCGAAGGTTTTCCAAAGTCGTATGCAAGTACTCAAATTATAATTGGTAGTCCAGTTATAGCTGATTTTGATGGCGACAAGCAGATGGAGATTATTGTTGCAAAGTTCGGTTCTTCACAGAGCAAATTGTATGTTTACGAACCCGATGGTTCTGTTCGAAGCGGTTTTCCTAAGAATGTAACAGGACGGTTTGCGGTTACTCCATCGATAGGCTACGACAGCAAGTCGGGGCGGATGGTTGATAGTCTTATCGTGTTGAATACTACAGAAGCAATTTATGCATTCGACTTGAATGGCAATGTGCTTGATGGTTTTCCAGTACAGGACGACAATGTTAAATTTTCGTACCAGTCGCCATTGATTTGTCATACAAATGAAAAAACTGTTATTGTCGGCGCAAGTCACGGAGATGCCCCAATTTTCTACTCTCTAGAAACCAATGGTCAGTTCAGCGAAGGATGGCCAGTTCCTACGACTAACAATGCATGGACATATACTGCGCCTACTGTTGGTGGATTGGGTGAAAACTTTGATTTCTATATGTTTACCCAGCGAGAATCGGAGGCGGCAATTCATGCAATGCATCCCGATGGAAGTTATTATAGTGGTTTTCCTGTACCGCGCGCTGATTTGGATGAAGGAGGTAGCGAAGGCGTTACAACTTATATGTATTCCACAGACTTGTCAAAGATTTACATTTTCGGCACATCAATTTCGGGTGATGCAAATGGCGAGGGCTATGTGCATATTTATGAAGCAAATCCCGACTTGTCCGATTTTCACGAGACCGATGAATCGCCTTTGCGTGTGCAGGGGCTTTCGTTCATGAGCGCCGTGAATCTTGGCGATGTCAATGGAAATGGCAAACTTGACCTTGTTGTGCAGTCGTATGACCAGATGGGCGAAGGCGCAGATTCTGTTCATGTAAGTGTGTTCGAGACCGATTACGACTACAATCCGAATTATATGTACGGTACATACAAGGGTAGAAACGACAGATGCGGATTTATAATACCATTCGGTCTGGATTTAGATGTAGAAGATGCTTTTCCCGATGAAATTTCACTTTTTCCGAATCCAGTTTGCGATAAGCTTAATATATTTTTGAATGTGGCATCGGATTTGCAAATTGTTGATATATCGGGCAAAACAATGTTTTCATACATTGGTTGTTCGGAAAATTGTAGTATAGATGTGTCGGGATTGATTCCAGGCGTTTATTTTTGTCGTGTAAAAAATAATGATAAGGTACAAACTGTAAAATTTATAAAGTTATGAAAAGCTTTTTTGTGAAAATTGTTGCCGTAGCAATTGTTGTTTCATTGGCTTCGCTGTATGGTACAGCGCAGGTCATTGGCGAAAAGTTGCCTGACGGTTCAATAATAAACTACATAGACATCAATAAGAAGAAGCAGGGCAAATGGATAAAAAAGTACAGCAACGGTAATATTCGCTACGAAGGTTTCTTTACTAACGACTTGCCATCCGGAACTTTCAATTATTACTACGAAAATGGGAAAAAGAAGTCGGTGCTAGTGTATGCAGATGACCGTTCATCAAAGGTTGAAATGTTCTGGGAGAGTGGAGCAACTGCAGCTACAGGCGGTTACGATGAGGAAACAAAGCGTCATGGTGAATGGCGTATGTACACCGAGTCTGGGAAGCTTATGGAGATAATAAATTATGTTCATGGTAAAGCCGAGGGCAATGTGACGATGTATTATCCAAATACGACCAGACTTGTCCTTGACTGCATGTACGGCAACGGAACTCGCAACGGTTACTACAAATATTATTTCGACAATGGAAACATTCACGAAGATGGTTTCTATAGGGATGGCGCACGCCACGGTCACTGGAAGATTTATGCTCCCGATGGCTCCCTTGAAGAGGAAGGCGATTATGTGAACGGAAACAAGGAAGGCGAGTGGAAAGACTATCGCACCGACAAGTCGGGTGAAACAGTTGTTTATCAGCACGGTCATTCGGACAAGGAAAAGGAGCAGATGGAAGAATGGAGGCGCAAGGCAGAATGGGCGAAAGAACATCAGGACCAGTTTATGCGTCCCGAAGACTACCTTGACGACCCGATGGAGTTCTTCCGACACAATCCTAATGTTGATTATGGCAATCCGCCTGCAAATACAAAGGAAGCACCGTCTTCGGTAAAACAAAATTCTGGCAAAAAGTCGAAAAAATAAATCTGTGCAGAGATGAAAAAGCTTCTCCTTGCAATGAGCGGTGGCATCGACAGTTCGGTGTCGGCGCTTATGTTGCTTGACAAGTACGAGATTGTTGGCGCAACTTTCCGCACCTACGATTCGATGAAGGAATCGTGCATTGCTCGCGAGAAAGGTTGCTGTACCATCGAAAGCATAATGGAAGCCAAGCATTTTGCCGAATCGCTTGGAATAGAGCATCATCTAGTTGATTTCAGGGAGCGTTTTCGCGAAACTGTAATCAGCAATTTCATTTCCGAATATTTGCATGGACGGACACCAAATCCTTGTGTCGTGTGCAATCGCGAGATAAAGTGGGGAATTATGCTGCAAAAAGCCGATGAACTTGGCTGTGAATATGTTGCAACCGGACATTATGCGCGGATTATGCACGAGAATGGTCGTTATTTCTTGCGAAAGGGCGTTGATTTGAGCAAGGACCAGACATATTTCTTGTGGCGCTTGTCGCAGGCGAATCTTGCACGGACGGTTTTCCCTCTTGGCGAATACACAAAGGATGAAATCAGAGCCATTGCCGATGAAAAAGGATTCAAGGCATTGGTAAAAAAACGCGAAAGTCAGGAAATTTGCTTTGTCCCCGATGACGATTATCGTAATTTCCTTCGCTCGCAGGTTCCCGATATTGACGAAAAGATAGGTGAGGGCGACATAATTTCCACTGATGGAAAGGTTCTAGGCAAGCATAAAGGTTTCCCATTTTATACAATAGGTCAGCGTAAAGGCTTGAATGTCGCGGTTGGGCATCCGGTGTTTGTCACAGAGATAAATTCCGAAAAAAATACGGTTACCCTTGGCGAACGCGAGGACTTGTTGAAAACCGAAATCATTGTCAGCGACTTGAATTTTATGAAGTATGAAAATTTGTTGTCGCCGATGAGGTTGGAATGCAAGATTCGCTACAATAGCAAAGGTGTTGAATGTGAAGCCGTGCAGGAAGGCGAAAAGTTGCATATAAAGTTTGCCCAGCCAGTTTCTGCAGCAACCCCAGGACAGTCGGCAGTGCTCTATGATGGCGATGATGTGGTGGTTGGGGGAGTGATAGAAGGATAAATTTCTTTTTTGTCGGATAGAATCAAACCGTTTGCGCGGATGGGATTATTCCAGAAGCGGTATTGTTAATAGCAAATCTGACACAATAATCATAGTGCAAAGCTATTACTTACAAAAAAATGTTATATATTATAAGTATATATTTTGTATCTTTGCAGTCTTAATTTGACATCATAGATGAGAGAAAGATATATAGTATTAGTAATCATTGTGATAGCGATAATGTTTAGTTCGTGTAGGTCGATAAGACCATACGAAATGTTGCGTAACAGTAAGGACTATGAAGTATCTGAGCAAGAGCCCTCGGAAATTGAATACCGAATTCAGCCGAATGACAAGCTCAACATTAGAGTATTGAACAACAACGGGCAGGCTTATTTTGGTTTTGGTGGCGGGACAACTGGTGGTGGTAGCAACTTCAACACCAACAACAACCAAAATGGAGGCGGGTTTCCTGTTGAATTTGATGGCAAGGTTAAGTTGCCTGTACTTGGTCGAATTGACATTAGCGGAAAGACCATCCGTGAGGCAGAAGACACTCTAGAAATGCTTTATTCTGAATATTTTCCCGATCCGTTTGTGCTTTTAAATGTAAACAATCGAAAGGTTACGGTATTTATGAATGGTGGTTCAAAAGTGCAGACCGTTGGTATGACCAACAATCAGTTTACCCTGATAGATGCAATCGCCGCCTGTGGTGGACTTACCGAAATAAGCAGGGCATACAGGATAAAACTCATACGTGGGAATCTTACCAATAAACCGAAGATATATTATTGGAATGTATCTTCTCTTGAAACACTAGATGGAACAAACATACTTCTAGAAGCCAACGATATAATATATGTGGAAAGCCGTCCATAATATGTTACTAGGGTTCTCCG
>JAFZLK010000038.1 GCA_017551515.1 Bacteroidales bacterium
GAAAATGACCTGTCATCGCCGTCCGCCCATATAAAAAATATAACGCAATGAAAAAGAAACACTTACGATAGCGTTTCCGCGCTATCGTGCGCGTAATCTTCTCCATCTGTGCGCAAAATTACAAAAATGAAAAATAGTGTCCAAATGAAAGAGCCGTGGCATTATCCTCATTTTTTTGAATTTTTTGAAACATTTTTTCATTCTTTGTTGTAATTTTGTACCAAAATTTAATCTAAAAAACTACTTTTATGAGCGGACTATTTGGAGTCGTTTCGAGAGAAGCCTGTATCACAGACCTTTTCTACGGAACAGACTATCATTCCCACATGGGAACAAAGCGTGCTGGTATTAGCACCGTAGAAGAAAGCGGTAAATTCCACCGTAACATTCACAGCATCCAGAACTCCTACTTCAGGACAAAGTTTACCGACGACCTACACGAGATGGAAGGCAATCTTGGCATCGGAGTTATCAGTGACACCGAATCGCAGCCTATAGTTGTTAACTCGCACCTCGGTCGTTTCGCGATAGTAACCGTGTCGAAAATCAACAACATCCCCGAACTTGAGAAGAAATGCCTGTCGCTGAACCAGCAGTTCACCGAACTTAGCATGGGAACAACCAACCCCACCGAACTCGTGGCATTGCTAATCACTCAAGGCAAGGACTTCACCGATGGCATACAGAATGTTTACCGCAACATCAAGGGAAGCTGCAGTATGTTGATTCTCACTACAGAAGGCGTTATCGCTGCGCGTGACTTCTACGGACGCACTCCGCTTACCATTGGTCGCAAAGGCTCGAGCTACGCAATTGCATCGGAAAGCCACAGCTACCTCAACCTCGACTACAACACCACACGTTTCATTGGTCCAGGCGAAATTGTAAAGGTTACACCAAACGGAATAGAACAGATGCTTGCACCTAACACCAAGATGCAGATTTGCTCGTTCCTGTGGATTTACTACGGTTTCCCATGCGTGGAATACGAAGGCATCAACGCCGAAGAAGTTCGCTACAAACTTGGCGAGGCTATGGGCAAAAAAGACGACATTAAGGCCGACTTTGTTTCGGCAATTCCAGATTCAGGCATAGGAATGGCACTCGGTTACGCTTCCGGTGCTGGCATTCCTTACAAGCGCGGTGTTGCAAAATACACTCCAACATGGTCTCGTAGCTTTATGCCTGTAAACCAAGAGACAAGAAACCTCGTCGCAAAGATGAAACTCATTCCTAACCGCAAGATTCTCGAAGGTAAGGAAGCCGTTTTCTGCGACGATTCGATAGTTCGCGGAACGCAGTTGCGCGACAATGTAAAGATGCTGTACGACTGCGGTGCTAAGCGCGTACATGTTCGCATAAGCTGTCCGCCACTGGTTCACGGATGCGAATTCCTGAACTTCTCGGCATCGAAGACCGACATGGAACTTATCGCACGCCGTTGCATTGAGGAACTCGAAGGCGGACAAATCCGCAATCTCGAAGCATACAAGGACGAAACTACTCCACAATACGCCAAGATGGTCGAAATGATTCGTCAGCGCGTAGGTGTTGACACACTTAAGTTCAATAGCTTGCAGACTGCTTGCGATGCTGTTGGTCTTCCTCGCGAAAAGCTTTGCTTGCATTGCTTCGATGGTGCTTCATACGGATTTTAAAACAACAAAACATCATAATGTTCGGGACTAACATAGTTCCGAACATTTTTTATAATGGCCAATCAAAATTTATTGACATATTTCATTCCGCTCAAGCAGCAGAGGCTTTTACTTTGTTATTCGCCCCTACAATTGATTTTCAGCGGTGCTCATGATTGTCTTCGACAATTGTCAGCAAAAAAAGTAAACAAAAAAACTGTGTCCGCTGAGTCTGCTTCGCTAAAAATCGCCTTCACTACGCTAAAACGCAGAAACTTGTCTCCGTTTCACTCCGCCTTCGAACAGTCTGCCTTTTTACGCTTCGTTCCTACGATTTTCTTAACGCTCACCAGCCAAGGCGGCAATCAAGGTATCGCCAAAGGCGATGTGTCAAAAAATAATTATTGCTTCGGGAAGCATATAAATTTAGTTTACCACCATGCTTGAAAGCCTCGGACTTTTTGGACTATTTCTCGGTTGCATACTCTCGGCGACGATTATACCGTTTTCGTCCGAGGCACTTGTGTCGGGAGCAATGCTACTCGACTACAACCTCTGGACGATTGCCATAGTTGCTGGCATAGGCAACACCATCGGCGGAATGATTAGTTTCGGTATGGGCTGGCTCTGCAAGTGGGAATGGCTGGAGAAATATTTCAGAGTGAAGCGCGAAAAACTGGAAAAAATGCACCAGCGCGTAGGAAAATACGGCTACGCCGCAGCTCTCATCACTTGGTTACCCATAATCGGCGACTTAATCGCAATAGCAATGGGCTTCCTGCGCATGAATCCGTACATCACGGCAGGACTTATGTTCGTTGGAAAGTTTGTGCGCTACCTTGCAATAGTAGGAATTATGAATTGGGCGTTCATGTAAATCCCACTTGATGATTTCAACAGAAAAATCAGGCAGATTGCATAATTTAACCCGCCAAAACCGATTCAAAATCGACAATCTTTAGCTGAAGTTAATCGTACTTCATAAATCGTAAATATTCCTTATCTTTGTCACCTAAAAATTATTCTAATGAAAAAAATATTTAGCATTTTTATTTTCGCGCTGCTATCATGCAGTCTGTTCGCAGATGAGGGAATGTGGCTCCCCATTTTGATTGAAAAATACAACATCACCGACATGCAGAAAAAGGGCTTCAAGCTCACTGCTGAGGATATTTACAGCATCAACCACGCATCTATGAAGGATGCAATCGTGATTTTTGGTGGTGGATGCACTGGTGAAATGATTTCTAACGAAGGTCTTCTTATCACAAATCACCATTGCGGTTACGGAACGATACAACGCCATAGTTCGGTAGAACACGATTACCTTACCGATGGCTTCTGGGCAATGAGCCGCAAGGAAGAACTTGCAAGTCCTGGACTTACAGTGACTTTCCTCGTGAGCATGGAAGATGTTACCGACAAGGTTCTCGAAGGTGTGACTTCGGATATGTCGGACAGTGATCGCGCAACGAAAATTTTGGCAAACATGTCCAAGATAAAGGAAGAATCTGTAAAAGATACTCATTATCAAGCTCGTATTGAGTCGTTCTACAATGGAAACCAATATTTCCTGTTCAAGAACGAAATTTTTGAGGATGTCCGCCTCGTTGGTGCACCACCATCAGCAATAGGCAAGTTCGGCGGCGATACCGACAACTGGATGTGGCCTCGTCACACTGGTGACTTCTCACTATTCCGCGTGTATTGTGACAAGGACGGCAAGCCTGCCAAATATTCTGATGACAATATTCCATACACCCCGAAAAAGTTCTTCCCGATTTCACTCAAGGGCGTGCAGGAAGGCGACTTTACAATGGTATTCGGATACCCGGGAACTACTCAGGAATACCTTCCTGCAGTGGCGGTTGAGCAGGTAATGAACGAATCCGATCCGACCAGAATTGCCATTCGCGACAAGAAACTTGAGGTCATAAAGGCTGGCATGGAAAAGTCGAAACTCACTCGTATTCAGTATTCCAACAAAGCTGCTAGCATTGCAAACGGCTGGAAGAAATGGCAGGGCGAGATAAAAGGCTTAAAACGCCTTGATGCAGTGAATGTTAAGCTCAATTTCGAAGAAGGATTCCAGAAATGGGCAAACGACAAGCCCGAATACAAAGATTTGCTCAACGACTATGCAAAAGTTTATGCAGAAATGAAACCGCTGAATCTTGCATACATATACATAACTGAAGCCATATTAGGAAGTTATGCTGTTTCATTCGCCAATCAGATGCGTATGCTCGAATCGTGCAAGGATGCATTGCCAGAAAGCTTGCAGAGTTTGAAGGAAATGACATTGTCGAAGTCTAAGGGCAACTACAAGGACTATGACGAGCAGGTGGAAATCCGTCTTTTTGCCGAAATGACACGCATTTATATGGAAAACATGCCCAAAAAATATTGGCCATCAGCATATTCAAATATCGACAAGGTTACAAAGTCAGCATCCGACAAGTATATGGCATTTGCTGAATACTGCTTCTCAAAGTCGGTATTTGCAAACCAGACGAAGTTCGACAATTTTGTAAACGGACTTTCGTCAAAGTCGGTAAAGACATTGACCACCGATCCGATATACAGCATCGCAAAGGAAGTCATGGACAAATATAAAAACGAAATCCGTATGGCTCTTATTGATTGTGATGTTCGCATAAAGAAACTCGACCGCATTTACATGAAGGCACAGATGGAATACGAACCGCAGAAACGTTTCTTCCCAGATGCAAACTTCACATTACGTGTCACTTACGGGCAGGTTACTCCTTATAAGCCAGCCGACGGAATTGATTACGAGTACTTTACAACCCTTGACGGCATCATCGAAAAGGACAATCCCAATATTTACGACTACAAAGTTCCTGCAAGACTGAAAGAACTTTACGAAAAGAAGGATTACGGTCGCTACGCCGACAAGGACGGCAAGATGCATGTGGCTTTCACTGCTACCAACCACACAACTGGCGGAAACTCGGGAAGCCCAGTCATAAATGGAAACGGAGAACTCATTGGCGTTAACTTCGACCGCAACTGGGAAGGTACCATGAGCGACATCATGTACGACCCCGAAATGTGCAGAAATATCTCACTCGACATCCGCTACGCCTTGTTCCTGATAGACAAGTTTGCTGGTGCAAGTCATCTGATAGATGAAATGGAGATAAGGAAATAACTAACAATCTAAATAGACTGTTGGCTGCAACTCAGTCAACGCAACACCGTGACTGAATCGTATAAGTTTTTTTTCACCGAATCGGATTTTTATGTAATTTTGCAAAATTCTAATTCAGTTTAATAACGAATCAAAAATGAATACCAGCAAAGTAGGCCTCGACTTTACAAAAGTTGAATACGCAAGAGGAAAAGCAAGGGAGATAGCCAACCAAGTACAGGATTTCGTTGAAAACTACACCACAGTGGCAGTAGAAAGAACTTTGTGCCGTCTGCTCGGAATAGACGGCATCGACAGCAACGATGTTCCTCTACCAAATGTTGTAGTTGAAGAACTTAAGGCAAAAGGTGTACTGAACCAAGGTGTAATGTTTTACCTCGGGAACGCAATGGTTGAAACAAAACTGTCGGCACAGGAAATTGCAGAACAAATTTCCGAAGGCAAGCTCGACATCACAAAGCTCCCAATCCACCCGATGCAAGAAATCAAAAAAGCACTCGAACCTACAATCAATAAAACCATAGAAAAAATCAGAGGCAACCGCCTGCGCCGTGAAAACTACATCAATACCATTGGTGAAGGCAGCAAGCCCTACCTTTATATTATCGTTGCAACTGGTAACATCTACGAGGATGTTGTTCAAGCACAAGCTGGTGCACGACAGGGTGCAGATATCATCGCTGTTATCAGAACCACAGGACAAAGCCTTCTCGACTATGTGCCATACGGTGCTACTACAGAAGGTTTCGGTGGAACATTCGCAACCCAGGAAAACTTCCGCATCATGCGTAAGGCTCTCGACGAGGTTGGCGAGGAAGTTGGCCGCTACATCCGCCTCTGCAACTACTGCTCTGGTCTGTGTATGCCCGAAATCGCCGCAATGGGCGCACTCGAAGGTCTTGATGTTATGCTTAACGATGCTCTCTACGGTATTCTTTTCCGCGACATCAACATGCAGCGTACCCTCATCGACCAGTATTTCTCGAGAATTATAAACGGTTTCGCAGGCGTTATCATCAACACTGGCGAGGACAACTACCTTACCACTGCCGATGCTTACGAAGAAGCACACACCGTCCTCGCTTCCGACCTTATCAACGAACAGCTAGCTTTGTTGGCAGGTCTTCCCGAAGAACAGCAAGGACTTGGTCACGCATTCGAAATGGATCCGTCACTTGAAAACGGATTCCTCTACGAACTTGCTCAGGCACAGATGATTCGCGAAATATTTCCGAAGGCTCCGTTAAAATACATGCCTCCTACAAAGTTCATGACAGGAAACATCTTCCGTGGGCACCTTCAGGATGCATTATTCAATATCATAGGTATATGGACGCACCAAGGTCTGCAACTTCTCGGCATGCCAACAGAAGCTATCCACACACCGTTTATGAGCGACCGTTATCTTTCGATTGAAAACGCAAAGTACATCTTCAACAACTTAAAGAGCATAGGCGAAGAAGTTGAATTCAAGGAAAACGGAATCATCAGGAAGCGTGCAGCCGAAGTACTCGACAATGCGACCAAACTTCTCGAACAAATGGTTGACGAAGGTCTTTTCTCCGCATTGGAAAAGGGTATTTTCGCAAACATCAAGCGTCCGAAAAACGGAGGTAAAGGTCTTGCAGGCGTAACCGAAAAGGGCGAAAACTACTTCAATCCGTTTGTTGAACTGATGAAAGGCAAGAAATAAATGTAACGACACAATACTTTGCGAAAAGGTCGTTGTATTGGCGACCTTTTCTTTTTGTCCCTATCAATAAAAGACAATAAAAATATCATCAAAGTAAACTGGAGCCTCAATAGGATTAAACGGATAAATCTTGAACCTTGAATATTCACCAAAGTCATCGGGAAGATCGAAATCCATTACAATGTTAACCCATTCGTTTGTTTTCTTTGTTTTATCAATTACCTTCCGAGAATCCCACACTTTTGCTTTATTTCCTGTATCATCAAGGATTTCAAATGCAAGACAGGGATCGCGAATCACCTCGGTCTGATAAATCTGCAATACCACAGACAGATGCTTTGCCCATGAAACTTTATTTATGCTATCCTCAAGCGTAATTCCGTAGCGGCTGTCGGTATATACCACCGAAGAATGACCGCCAGAATAATACTTCTCTGAAGTAATGGTTTGTGATTCCCCCCACTCGGAATTTTCACAATCGTTATAATAAAAGACAGCTTTATTAAACTTAGACTTGTCAAATCCATATTTATCACCGACATACTTGAACACATACAGCACCATTCCTGTATCGTAACCCGAATAATACTCGCACAGCCTCTCAGTAAATTTTGGAATTGACTGCGACTGATACTCAAAGCCAAATTCCCTTAGCACATCAAAAGGGTTTCGTCCAGCAAATTCGCCGACACAGATCATTCTCTCCAAATCACATTTCCTGCATGTGAAGAAATTAACAGCTTCAGGACGAAGCAAATAACCGATTCCGTACAAATTGGTGAATTTTTGCATCGTAGCATTCTCATTACTGTAGAATCCACTTATCACGTCGAAAGGTCCGTATGGATTCGAATCGGGACCATGAATGATATTAACCTGCTCGTTTTTGAGGTTGTCGTTTATGTATTTTGTAAGATAAAACTTTTGATAGCCAGCCGACTTTGTCATATTTACAACCAAGCCAACAACATTTACCACCGCAAAAAATACCAAAACAACACACAATGAAAAAAGCCAGGGCTTTTTACCATTCCACTTTAAATCAAGGCGTTCTATAACCGACATTAATATTGCTGGAATCAGGAAAGCCATCGGGAAAAGAAAACGCACTTCCTTGTGTGCAATCATGGAATGGGCTACAAAGAAAGGGATAATGCACCATAGATACGGATTTTTCGGATTGCGCACAAGCAGATAAATTATTGCCGCTGCCAATGGAATTCCTACATAATACGTCGGGTACGAAACCAGATTATACAAATAGTACCACCACGGCTCCGAACCAAACCAGTCGGCACTTACCTCTGAATTAACAACGACATACTTGTATGGCGCAAACACAAATTCTCCGTAAAACCAACTATCCACCCCTACCCCAAGTAATGCGTATGTCACTATAAATGATACTATCGGTACAATAAAATACTTCCACCCTCTTTTATCTATCAGCAACGACCACAGTCCGAAACCGAAGATTGCCAGTCCCATCTGGAAACGGAAAATGAACGAAAGAGCAAGACATATTCCCAAAAATACTTTACGCACAACATTTTCCTTTTCCGAATAGTATATTGATATGGCAAACAAAAGAAATATTCCACCAAATGTTTCGGACGAAAAACGACAGGCAATATATGGTATAAACCAAAGTAGCAACGAACCTGCGAGGTAAATTGTTCTAAGTCTTTCGTTTGATATTTTACGTGATGTATTTCTAACAAACAAAACAATGGCAAAATATGATATTATTGCAGTGAAAATCCGCATAATCATTGCCTGTACGTATGGATCGGTCAACGAAATAGCAGCAAAAAGCTTCAAAAAAACAAGACATATCGTTGGTTGCAACATCGGACGTATCTGAACATCATACTCCCATGCAACAAACGGAGTAAAAGTTCCCGACTTGATGCCTGCATACTCGATTATCTGGAATAACTCATCGGCATGATGATAACCGTAATTTACCACCGCTGTCACCACAAACACAATGAACGACAGCACATAAATCACAACATCTACAGGCTTGTTTCTAGCGAAAAACCTATTCAGCATAGAGCATAACCTTTACGATTTTTGTACCTTTGATTTCAAGAATCCTGAAACGATACGAAACATCGTTGTCGTTTATTGTAACTATCTCACCTGTCTTAGGGAAATTGCCGGAGAAATACATAATGTAACCCGCAATAGTCTCGTACTCATCCGATTCGGTGAGCGAATAGCCGTATTCCTCGTTGAAGGCTTCAACATCTTCAAGCCCCGACATCACATAGTTGCCATCCTTGTTTACAACCACCGACAACTCATGCAAATCGTGCTCATCCTCAAACTCTCCAAAAATTTCCTCAAGAATGTCCTCGACGGTGACAATGCCACAGGTGCTACCGAACTCGTCAACCACTACGGCTATGCTTCGGTTGGTGGTAATCAGGCGACCAAAAAGCTTCTTTGCCGACATAGTTTCCGGAACTACAAGAATCTGCCGCATGATGTTGCGAAGTTTCTGCGGATTCTTGAAAATGTCCTTTATGTTCACATAGCCAATTATGTCATCGACATTCTCCTTGTAAACCAGCAAGTTTGAATGGCCAGTCTCGACAAACATCCTGCGGACATCCTCCACAGAATCGTTTACCTGCACGGCAAGAATCTTGTTTCGTGGAATGATGCACTCACGTAGCTTAATTGACGAAAAATCCATTGCATTCTGGAAAATCTTCAACTCCTGCGCCGACTTTGCCGATGGAGAATCGGTACTGCTATCGATAATATCTTCAATGTCAACTTTGCTGAACATATTGTTCTTCTGGTGGTCGTCGATTCTAACGCCAAAGATTCTTGTTATAAGCCGTGCAATCCACACAGAAATAGCTACTACCGGATAAAACAAGAAATAGAAGAAAGCCACAGGCACGGCAAAAGTCTTCAATGCCGAATCACTAAGAATCCGAAATAAAGTTTTCGGTAGAAATTCCGCCACAAAAAGCACTATCACCGTTGCAATTACTGTTTGTAGAAACAGAATAAGCATTCCATTGCCAAGCGGAGCCAAAGGCGCAGACAAAACTTTTGCCAAGAAAATACTATAAATGACATTGACAAGGTTGTTTCCAACCAACATGGTCGATATGTACTGGGAAGAATCCTTGGTTATCAGCGCAAGGACTCTCGAATTGAAGCCGTCCTTCTTGATGGCAATCTCCAATTTGAGCTTGTTGGATGTGACAAACGCAATCTCCATACCCGAAAAGAAGGCAGAAAGCACGAGAGCCAGCACTATGATTATCCAATTCACCATTATTTTTCTCCGTTACGCCTTTTCTCGCGTTTTTCATCATTACGACGCTGCATAAATCGCATGATAAACATTCCAACGCTTATTATTGCCATTGCGTAAAAAATCCACACATTAGGCACCTCATCGTATTTTGTCTGATAATAAATGCCTGCGCCAAGGCAAAATGCACCCATCACCAACCAAAGACACTCTATTACAATCTTAAAAATCTTGTTCTTATTCATCCTTTAAACTTATTACACCAGCGGGCTTCAATATTTTCCATTCCGAGAAGTCCTGGTTCGACTCGAAACCCTCACCTGTCAATATCTCATCCTCGGTAGTAATCCTAACAAACTTGTCGGAATACACCAATTCTCGTTTCATGTCCCAGTACAACAATTCGGTATTAATCTTTTCGTTACGGCTAATATTGTCAACTTCCACATTCGTCTTTATCTCCCAAAGTTCTTTTTCGATAAGAAACCTTGCATACGAACATCTAAGCGTTGCCGTAACCGAATCGTAACCGTCGAAAAACTTTACATTAAGCCCGTACCTATATTCATCGTATTTTAAGTTCTTGCCTTCGTACCTCGACAACTCCTGAGCTTTCAATTCCACCATCACCCTTCCCGAATCGCTATATACAGTCTCGAATCCATAAACTGAGAATGTCGGCATAATTGTACGCGAAGTCAACAGGTTTACCTTGTCGATGTCGTTCTTGCATGAAACAAATATCGTACTTGCAGCAATTGCAAGCACGATACCTGTCTTAAGAAATATTTCCCTTAGTCCGGACACTACTTGATAAACCTTGCGGTAGTGGTTTCGTTAATCCAGCAGCCGATTGTTATAGATTGACCTTCCTTCACATCAACCCAGAAAGCATCCTGTTGTGATGGGAAATGCTCCGAATACCTTGCGATAAGCTGGTTTGCATCGGAAGCAAGCGATGGGTCAACGTTCTTTGCCTTCTGGAACTGGTCAACAACAAGCCAGTATAGGCACTTTTTCTCAAATGCGCTTTCGCCACAATCCTTACCACCTGCTGCATAAACCTTGCCTATCAGCATATAAGCCTTACCGCAGTTGGGGTCGGCAGACAAGGCATTGCGCGCAGCCTGACGAGCCTTGGCATAGTTGTTCATGCTTGTGAAGTACAGCAATCCAAGTTCGTAGTACATATCCGCCTTCTTCGAACCGTCCTCTTCGAGCGAAATAGCTTCGCTGTAGTACTGTTCAGCCTTTGCCGATTCGCCACGCTTGAAATAAGCCTGTCCGATTGCATGTGCTGCCGAAGAAATTGACGACTTATTTTCTGCACTTGACTCCGATTCTGAACCGTATGATCTTACTGCCATTGATGCATTCTTTTCGCTCTCGTACATCAAAATTGCAGCACGCATATACAAATCGGAAAGCTTGCACTCGTCGCTGTTGCCCTTTCTCAATAGGTTGACAATCTTCTTTGCTAGTTCAACATTAGTCGGATCGGCCTCGAACTTTGGCGAGAACACATCGATTATCGACTTGCAGTCGGCAGCCGAACTATTTACGAAAAGCTCTTCAACAGCCGATGCAGCATCAGCAATCTTTGCCTTCTTGTCCTCCTTGGTTTCCTTTTCCAACTGTTCGGCAAGAGCATCGGAGATAGCCGAATATGTATTTACCATAACCTCCTTTGAGATTTCCTCTTTGTTGTAACGGTTCAAAGCCACAACCATATATAACTTCAACACACCATATGCGGTGGAATTACCGGCAACCTCAAATGTACGAGCCAACATATCGTAAACCTCCACATAGTTCTGTGGACGATACTTATTAAGCATTATAGCCTTTGAACCGAGATACGTACCCTCCTGACCATACAGCCTTATACGCTTGTCGTAGATTAAAAGCAACGTATCGATTGCAGCCTCGCGAGCATCACCTTCCCTTGTTGCTATTACATTTTCAAGGATAGTAGGTCCCTGTATAAATACATTCTTTGTGGTTTTTTCTGCAACCTTGTCATCGCAGTTGTCGAAGCACCATTTCCATGTAGGATAAGCATCCTTGTAGTTCTTCTGGTTGTAGAACTCCGTATAGGTTGACATATTAACAGTGAAATCATCCTGCGCAAACACACTAGCAGAGAAAATCATCCCCGCTATCATCATCAATATTAAAGTCCTGACTTTCATAGTTATATAATTTAATCAATTCTACTTTTTACAAACCAACGGTCAACTAAACTGAAGTTGACACCAACAATAAAGTAATTTTCCTTTACCAATCCATTCTTTAAAGAGCCTCTCTGCCCGTACTGCAAAGTCACATTGAACACAGTCTTTGCATGTCTCGGTTTAAAACCCACTCCAAAAGTAATGCCATAATCTGGGACAGAAAGCTTGGAATCGTCCATATTTATGTATGAGTTATTGAAATACAAGCCCATACGGTAAGATGAGGACTGCCAAATATTTTTTGGAGACAATCTGTTGGGTGTATATTCAGCACCCAAAGCCATACCAATGCTATTGTCGAGAGAATCACATTCACCGAAAAACTTGCTGTCCTTCCAATTCTGAAGCGTAAAATCTGCCGCCACCGACAACTTTGACTTATAAGTATAGCAGACTCCGAATCCTACAGTATGCGGCAATCCGATACTACCCTTTTCGTCATTATTAAGGCTTAAGGTATCGATTACTGTAGTAGAGGCACTGGCAAGGGTATTATAGACCAAAGTCGATTGTTTTGCACGAAGGTCGCGGTTGTAGGCATAGTAAGCACCAAGCCTCAGATTGTCGTCGCCAATGTGGATATTGTACTTCGCGCCAACATCGAATGTAACATCCGAAATCTTGAAAGTCTTCTGACAGAATGAATTGACATACATACCAGTTGAATCATCGGCGAACAATATTGCATTTGAATGGTAAATTTTGCCAAACAAGTACGAAACGCCAACGCCCAAGCTCAAATCGGGAATAGGATTGAAAGCATTGGAAAAGAACACCTTGTTGAGTCCACCGTCGCCGGCATATACATAGTTCTTGTCGATGCCAAAAGAATTGTCGGGAGAATAAATAGAATAGCCGACATTGCTGTACGGAGTTATGCCCAAAGCCATCTTCCACCACTTGGCACAAGCGAACCCAACTGCAATCTGCGAAAGTTCGGCATCGGTCTTTATTTTTTTTGTTTCTGGATTCAAAATGGAATAATGCCTAAAACCTGCATCGAAACCGAAGTTAAAAATAAAGGTAAGCGTATCAATCTCACCGATGCTTGCTGGACTTTTGTAGTTAACGTCATACATAAAAGGAGTGGCATATCCTACACCGCCCATTGACGAGTTTCGTGCCTGCGCATTTGCGTTGACATCGCCAATTCCATATCGTGAATACGGAGAACCCACTCTGCCCTGAGCAAAGGACAGTGCGGTAATCAGCATTGCAGACACAAACAACGTTAATCGTCTAACCATTAAATTCCAATATTTCATTCAATCCAAAAGCCACCAAATATGGCTCTGCAAAATTAGAAAAATTAATTCGTTTCTCAAAGAAAAAGCTGTCGCCACCTGTAAAAACTACAAGCAGGTCGTCAAAATGCCGTGCAAACTCCCTTATAGTTGCTTCAACTTCGTAAAGAAAACCATTCTGAACGCCAAGGCCAATAGCCTCTTGTGTATTGGTTCCGAACAAACCTTCCAATGAGTTATCCACTTGTAATAACGGAAGTTTGCCCGTAAAATTGTGCAGGGCGCGAAACCTTGTGTTAAGTCCAGGCGAAATGTTCCCTCCAAGATATTCGCCTTCGGCAGTTACAATGTCGTATGTTATTGCCGTGCCCGAATCGATTACAAGGACATTGCGCTTTGGATAACGCCTTGCAGCACCGACAACAGCCGCAACACGGTCGCTTCCAAGTGTATTTGGAGTACCATACCTTATTGATATTGGAAAACTCAACGAGGAATTGAAAAGCATCACTGGGAAAAATGGTCTGAATACCTCTGCAATAGTCTCCTGCTCGATGCTTACAGATGAAACTATGCACTTTGCGATGCTACAGACAGGCACGGTAGACTCCAATGTAGGCAACAATTCCTCCACACTACTACATTTCAGTCTATGAACAATTTCTCCATTTTCAAACAGGAACATCTTTATCGATGTGTTTCCTGCATCCACGACAAAATTATACATCCGAATAATTTTGACGCAAAGGTAAGAAAAAATATGGTTTCTGAGTTTATAGGTTTCTATGCCTGCGGCGTTTCTAGGTTTAACTTCGTTGAGGGCTACTCGTGCTGCGATGCACCGAGGCTCTCGAAGTGAGCACAGCCGAAGTACGCCGTTCTATGCCTGCGGCGTTTCTCGCTACGCTGTTAAAAAAACGCAGAAAGTCATACTGAACTTGTTTCAGCATCTGATCCTGCGTTTTTCTGTTTCAAAGTTTCAATGGCTTCGCCGTTTGATGGGCTTCGCCCGTTTCTGTGTTTGAATGGGTTGCGCCCATAAAAGCGGAATGTCACACTGAACTTGTTTCAGGGTCTGATTACGCATTTTATGTTTCCAAGCTCCACATTTGAACGCCTTCGATATTTCAACGCTTCGCGTTTCTGGGGTTCTATACCTGTGGCGTTTAACTTCGTTGAGGGCTTCGCCGTTCTCGCTACGCTGTTAAAAAAACGCAGAAAGTCATACTGAACTTGTTTCAGCATCTGATCCTGCGTTTTTCTGTTTCAAAGTTTCAAAGCTTCGCGTTTCTAGGTCACGCAAGGACAAAGCATTGCCAATATTTTCTATTCCTTATTATATATTAATAGGTATCTGAAATATTTTTCAAAAAAAAAGTTAAGAAAAATGTTCATGTTAAAAAATAAACTTATATTTGCGCCTTGTAAAATTAAGTAATGAACTGAAAATTTAATTAATTATTGTATAACTTAAAATTTTAGAACAATGAAAAACTTTAAAATTGTTATGATTTTGGTTGCAGCTGTTGCAATGTTCTGCAGCTGTTCAAAAGAAGGCCCAACAGCTACCTTCACAGAAAAGAACACCACTTTAACCTATGATCTTTACACAGCTGACCAACTGTTGCTCGAATTTGACGGCAATATTACTGCAGAAGCTGGCATTAAAACTCTTAAAGTTACAAGAACCACAATGGATAGCACAGATGCTGTTAAGGGTGCTGTAATTGAATTCACTTTTGAGAAAGATCCAGAAGGCGAAACTGCATTCCCATTTACTATAGCAGACACCTTGTTCAAGGCTCAACTCGAAAAAGGCTACAAGGTAGTTTATGATGTTGAAGTTGCTGACAAGAAAGACCAGACCTTGGTTACTCCAGTACAGTACACTATTAACATTATCGACAACACTCCTGCTACTACTGCTCTTCAGTCGAACTGGAGCGAAACCATTTATTTAACTCACCAGAACGAAACAAGTTGGGCAGAAATCAATGGTGTTAGAGTTGATCAATACCAAAACACAACCATAGGTGTAAAAGTTGGCGTAAACACATCAACTGATTGTAAATTCTCTACAACTAGCAATTGCGAAGGTTTTGTATTTGTAGATAATACAGATTACACAACAGTAGAAGAATTGGAAGCAGCATATACTAGTGGAACAGTAGTTACTGAATCTTCTGTAGCTTTCGATTATCATGCAAAAGGATTTGCTCCGAAGAATTTCATTTCAAAAGTTGACAATGATTATGTATTGGTTAAAATTGTTAGCGCAGATAATAGTCCTAACAGCCATGATAATATTGCAGCTAATGTTCTTGGCTTCCAGTACAAGAAAGGTGAAACTCCTGCTCCTGCAAAATAATTTGAACTACGTTTAAATTACATAAGAGGCTTGCGAAAGTGAGCCTCTTTTTTTGTTATTGGAAAACAATTATCTTTGCACATCAAAACAAATTATTATGGCAATAGAAATGCCAACGCGCCGATACACGGCAGGAATACAGGAATTCGACAATATACGTGAGCGAAATCTTATATATGTTGACAAGACAGACCTAATCTATAATATGACGCAAGAATCGCAATTTGTCTTTCTCAGCCGTCCGCGCAGATTCGGAAAGACATTGCTTTGCACAACGCTAAAGTGCTATTTCCAAGGTCGCAAAGAACTTTTCAAGGGTCTTGCAATTGAAAAACTTGAAACGGAATGGAAGAAATATCCGGTACTGCATTTCAATCTGAGTTTGTGCAAGAACCAGTATAATATTCAAGGAATTGTAGATGAATTGAATCTTCAGGTTGCCAACTACGAGGAACTATATGGTCGAAACGAAGCAGAACCTACCCCCGGCAAACGATTTGCAGGTGTTATGAAACGTGCTTACGAACAGACAGGACTAAAGTGCGTGGTAATACTTGACGAGTACGATGCCCCCCTACTCGATGTGCTTGACGAGCCCGAAAAACTTGCCGAAGTTCGCAAGATTATGCAGGAATTCTACCAACCATTGAAGGCTTGCGAAACATACGAGCATTTCGTTTTCATCACAGGCATAACGAAATTTTCGCAACTTTCCATATTATCTACGCTCAATAACATCACAAACATAACAATGTTGCCACAGTATTCCGCCATCTGTGGAATTACGGTTGATGAGGCGCTGGACGTGTTCAAGTCCGACATACAAGTGCTTGCAGAAACCTACAAGTGTTCGGAAGATGAAATGGTTGAGAAATTGAAGGCAATGTACGACGGATACAAATTTTCAAAAAATTCTCCTGATATTTTCAACCCTTTCAGTTTGACAATGGCGTTGAAGAATAGAATGCTTGATTCATACTGGTTTGGAAGCGGCACCCCGACTTACCTTTTCACACAGATGAAACGGTTAGGCACCGATGTGCTTTCATTGGAAAATACTACTGCTTCGGCATCAGAATTTGATGCTCCGACAGAAAATATGGAAACTGTACTGCCCCTGCTCTACCAATCGGGATATTTGACAATCAAAGACTACGACTTCAACACAAACCAGTATGTCCTTGACTTTCCCAATGCAGAGGTTCGCGTTGGATTCATGCGTAACCTTTTGCCTGTAGTTGCCCAAAAAGCAAGTACCTTGATGGCAACCAATACCGTAGCAAACATATACACTTCTTTGCAAAAAGAGGACATTGATTCTGCATTGCAATATATGAAGGCATTCCTTGCATCCGTTCCATACCTTGAACACGGCAATTCACAACTTGGTAACCTTACAACGCTCGAAGCATTCTATGAGACAATAGTGTATGTAATTTTCAGCTTGATGAACACTTATGTGCGTACTCAGGTAAAGTCGGCAAATGGTCGCTCCGATATTGTAATGTTTGTGAAGGATACGGTTTATGTCTTTGAACTGAAGATAAATGGTACTGCTCATGAAGCCCTCGACCAGATAAACAGCAAAGGCTATATGATACCTTACGAAGCAAGCAAGAAAAAAGTTGTCAAGGTCGGCGTGGCTTTCTCGAAGGAAACAAGAACCATCAAGGACTGGGTGGTGGAATAAAAAAAAGAGGTTCCCTTACGGAAACCCCTATATTTTCTTGATCAATAACTAAATCTCATCTGTCGATATTGCCTTCAATCCTGGCAACTCCTTGCCTTCTATGTACTCGAGCAAAGCACCACCTGCTGTAGAAGCATAGCTGATTTTTTCGCTGAGGTTGAACTTGTTGAGTGCTGCAATACTATCGCCTCCTCCGACGAGTGTAAACGCTCCAAGTTCGGTAGCACGGCAAACTGCCAAGGCAACCTTCATAGTACCATTGCTGAAGTGTTCCATCTCGAACACACCCATAGGACCGTTCCAAAGTATGGTCTTGGAATTTTCAATAACCTCAGTGTAACGCTGGATGGTCTTAACGCCCATATCCATGCCTTCCCAGCCATCGGGAACATTGCGAACATCGGCCATGTGAATGTTGGCTTCGTTGTCGAACTTGTCACCTATCATGCAGTCAACCGGCAGATAGAGATTTACATTCAACTTCTTGGCCATGTCAAGGATTTCGTTCGCTATAGGAATGCAATCGTCCTCAGCCAACGAACGACCAATGTTTCCGCCCATAGCCTTAATAAAGGTATAGGAAATTCCACCACCTACAATAAGGTTGTCTACCTTTGTAATCAATGACTTGATAATGTCAATCTTGGTCGAAATCTTTGAACCGCCAACAATTGCCGTAACAGGTTTTTCACCAGTGGTAAGCACCTTGTTGATATTGTTTACTTCGTTTTCCACCAAGTAGCCGAGCATCTTGTCTTTCGGGAAATATTTTGCAACGTAATACGTTGATGCATGAGCGCGGTGAGCAGTGCCAAAGGCATCGTTTACATAGCAGTCGCCATACGATGCGAGAGTCTTTACAAACTCCTTCTGCGATTCCTTTACAGCGGCTTTTGCTGCCTTCTTTTCCTCGTCGGTAGCATCGTCAGCCAATCCTCGTGGCTTGCCTTCTTCTTCTGCGTAAAAGCGAAGATTTTCGAGCAAAAGAACTTCACCCGACTTCAATGCAGCAGCCTGAGCCTGTGCTTTCTGGCAGTCGTCGGCAAAATGTACGGGAACACCGAGACATTCACTTACGTGCTTTACGATATGCTTAAGCGAGAACTTGTTGTCCACCTTCTTCGGACGACCAAGATGCGACATAAGAATAACAGCACCACCATCCTTCAAAATCTTCTTGATTGTCGGAACTTCGCAGACAATACGAGTATCGTCGGTAATGTTGAAGTTCTCGTCCAGCGGAACATTGAAATCAACACGGAGCAAAACTTTCTTACCGTTGAAATTGTACTTGTCGATAGTGTAGCCGTCCTTCGGTGCCTCATCGGTGTGTACAACTTTGCGTTCAGCCTTTTCGACAAGCTTTCCACCTTCGAGGAAGAACATTCCACCTTCGAGACCATAGCGCAAGATAGCGGCCTTGGTATCGTCACCATCAACAACGGTTCTAAGTCCGTTTGCAGTGCCACGAGCGGCAGCAAGAGCGGTCTTGTAGGTTCCGTATGCGAAATGTGGCATTTCGGTGTGACCTAAAGTTCCGTTCCAGATGAAAGTCTTTGCGCCTTCTATTTTCTCGGCAAAAATGTCAACGGTCTTTACGCCGATGTCCATAATGAAACGACCGTTGGGAATCTCGTTGAGCGCTACATGCTCGATGTTGGAATCATTGGCTTCCTTATCGGCAACATAGCAATCGACAGGCATACATATTTTGCCGGCATACTTTGCAAGGATGTCCTTAGCCTTTGCAACGCAACCGTCGCAGACCTTGGAATTGCCAACATTCATATCATTTGCCTTTGCAAATGGGGCGATCAAAGCGCCACCGACGAGAATAGCATCAACTTTTTCTGCAATCCCTTCAATTGCCTCAAGCTGTTCCTTTATCTTATCACCGCCAAGCAAAACGGTAATCGGATGCTCAGCATTCTGCAGCATCATTTTCAAATTATCATGTTTATCCATAATTTATTTTTTAGTTAAAAGACCTTTACAAACATAATGAAAAAAGAGGAGATTTGTTCACATTTTGGCAAAGAAATTTAAATTTATATTTTCTATCCGATAACTTACTAATTATCAATACCATAAACTAATATTATTATCCACTATATTTTGCATTGTCACAGTTTTTGCAATTTTTTAGGCAAAAACATGCGCCAATGCTTTATAATCAATGCATTATATCTACATTTATGTAACCTCTCCGAGGTTATCTCAACTAAACCGAGGCTGTCCAAAAAGTCTTTTTGTCGTTTCTTTATTCGGATACCTAATGGAAGGAATCTGCAAATATTGAAATCTCAGAGGGCTAATTTTGCTTTTTAGACAGCCACTTGTAGCTTCATCGGGAATGAAATTCCCTCATTCCATCAAGATGCAATTGTATTCCATTGAATTTGAATCTGATATTGACGACTCAAACGCCCAAAAACAATGTGTAAACAACAAAAAATGCACATCTTTGAATTCTTTTCTCAAAAATCAATAGTTAACACATATTTTTAGAAGCTGAAAGCCACCTGCACTAAAAGTGCAGGGTTTTAACCGTGAAATTGGATAATAAAAAAAACTGCTTAGGAACATAATATTTTAGTCACAAAAAAAGCCGCATCTTCCGATACGGCCTTATTGAATTCAATATGAATTATTATTTCTTTGTCAATGCTTCGTATGCAGCTGCATCGAGAAGTGAGTTTGCCTGTGACGGATCGGTCATTCTAATCTTAATCAACCAACCATTTTCGTAAGCATCGTCCTTCAACATTTCAGGATTGTCGAGAGCGTCCTGATTTACTTCGAGAACTTCACCAGATACTGGCATATAAACCTTTGATGCAACCTTTGATGCTTCGATAACACCAAATTCTTCTCCCTTTTCAAGAGTTTCACCTTCAACCTCAATTTCAATATAAATAAGGTCGTTCAATTCTGATACTGCGAAATCGGTAATACCAATGTATGCTTCTTCGCCGTTAACGCGCAACCATTCGTGTGATTCTGCGTACTTTAATTCTTTTGGAAATGCCATTTTTATTTATTTTTAATGTTAATACAAAATTTATTCGCCAAAAATAATACTTATTTATCAAGTAGCAAGTGTAAATCTCATCATTATGCCAACTTTCGCATTAACAGTCTTGAATGATGTACCAACAATCGGATTATTAATGCTTTGGTCGTAGAACAGACTTACATTGAACCTATTGCTAAGCACATAGTCAGCCGACAACTTGAATGTGTATTGTATATTGCCCGATGTTGGCTGGTCCTGAGCCTCCTCAAGCTTACGAATCATTGTAATCTGTTTGCGGGCCGAGAAATCGAAACGCAGGTTCAGGTCGCTCTTGAGGTCGCGTTTTCTACCGCCTACGCTTATTGTAAGCGCAACATCCTTGAAACGATAGCCTGCACCTATTATAAGTTCATTGTTCTTTACTTCGGTAAGCTGGTTGTTGGAGAAACTCATTGTAAGATTACGTGTTTTCTTCACCTCGACCTTTATTGACATACTGTTCACAAGCATCATGTCGAACGAAATGAGCGGGCTCAACTGCTCACTGATGCTAATGCCGTTGATTACATAACGAGAATAGAAGTTATTGAGCTGGTCGCGAATCTGGTTGAGACCGCTCTCGTCCGGATCGTATTCGTTAGCCAAACGTGTCTGGAACGAACCTATATTGTAGGTGGAACGGTAGGAATGCTTGAGGCTAACTGAGCGGAAAACCTTCTTGAGTTTCGGAATCTTGCTTAGACCGTCGTAAACGACCTGCCAGTTTGGAAGAGCCGACCACAATCCAGGAATTGTACCTAATTTGACCTTGTTCGGGTCTTGACCTGTGTATGCTGCAAAGAACGCAGGAATAAGCACATCCTGCGAAGTTCGCCCGAAACCGCTTGGGAATCCATCTTCATCAAGATCTGATGCATTGTAGTCGGAACGTTCCTTTGCCAAACGCTCGGCGATTATTATTCTATTTTCGGAAAACTGACTAAATGTTTCCGACACATAATTCTCGGACTTGAACTTCTCGAAAGCCGACTTTATCGTTATTGTTGACATTGAGAATGTACCTGTCATTGATGGATTAAGACCGCGGAACTCACCTACGCCAGTAGCCGGATCGACCATATAACGATAATATTTGGTCTGGTTTTCGGAATAGTTGTGCAGCATCGACAAGTCAATCTTAAGGTCGCGAACCGGTTCAAGAGAAGCTCTGAAATTCCAGTTGCGCGAATGCGTCTGCGTATATGCCTGAATCGAAGATGTATCCTTGGTAACCAAGTTGTGTTCGCAAGCCCATTCTCCGAAATTATTCACCTGCCAGCCAATGACAAACGGGAAAGTGGGCGCAATAACCGACGGCTGAACACCAAACATTTCCTCATCTGGAGTGTATTTCGACATACCTATCAACTTTGTCTTGCCCATATATCCTGGCAATAAGGTTCCGTTTGTCTCGCTAACATTTGCCGAAACGTTCTTGACACTCATCAGCACGACAAGTATATTGTCGAAAATTTTCTTTGCCACCGAATCCTTCTTGTCACGCTTACCCGTAACTTTCACCTTTACATTCTCTACATCCTTCTCCACGGTAAACGAAAGTTTATTGTCGTCAATTACCTGCATATCTGCATTTATCGGACGACCTTTGTCGTCAGTAACCTTAATGGTGACATTCTTAGTCTTGAGCTTGTGGTTTATGACCTTCTTCTTACCCGCCGACAACTTGTTAATATCCTCGTCATAGGTTACAGTTTCTGTTTCCTTCTTCTTTGACGATGCCCTACCACGATACTTATTGTTTACATCTTTCAGGTACTTGACCTTATTGTACAAGTTGAGCAAATTGAACTGAGTGTTTGCCGACATTGTATTGGAGTTCTGCACGACATTACCAATGTTAAGCGTATCGGCGGTAATCGCACCTGCTGTCCAGTTGTACGAACCTTGATACCTTACACTTGCCGAAATCCAGTCGAAAATCGGAATCTTGTTGATTGGCAAAGTATATGATGCACTCCACTGCTGATAGAAACTTGTATTACGTCCGAAAGTCTTGAAATTCTTCCAGATAGAATCCATCTTCTGCTCATAATCGGGATCACCTTTGAACAAACGACCTTCAGGCTCATCGATACGGGCATTGTTGGTAGCCGTATATTCGAATTTCAAATTCTTCGAGAAGTTGTATTTCAAATCGTACTGTCTTATTATTGTGAAATCCTTTATCACACTAATTGGCAGAGTATATGACGGGTCATAGACATTTCGTATCTGGGTTTCACCATACTGTCTGTTAAGGTTGGTTCGGAACGAAATCTGCGAAGGCACATAATAGAAATTGAAATCCTTGATAATCTTGAATGCCTTCTTATTAAACAATTTCACATTCTTAAACGGCTCAACAACCTTTGGAGTTGCATTGTAATTGTAGAATATAGATGCAGTATGTGTTATATTTGTACGGAAAATGGTATTGGGGTCGCGCTGGAATACGTTGTTGTATCCATAACTCAACGACCAGTTGGAAAGATTATACACATGAGGCTTCTGTCCCTGCTTTCCGTTAACTTTCACATTGGTAAGATTAACGCTTGTTCGCTTCACATAATCCTGTGACAAATGCTTGATGCTATCCTTGTACTCCTTGGGCAAATCTGGATTTTTCAGCGTGTTCTTCAATAGAACATCGGGACTTAACGGGTCGTATTCCGGATTAGAAACATTTTCAGACACAGCCACATACAAAGGAATCCTAACATTGAACCTTTCGGGGAAGAACTTTCCGAACTCAAAACTTGATGAAAAATCGTACTGGTTGATTTCCTCAGTAAGACGTTCCTTGATTGTAGAGTTCAATGCACCGAAACCCGGTTTCTTTGTGGTTCCCGAAAGTGTCACAGTTCCGAAATCAGCGAGTTTAGCCGTGGCGCGTGCTGTTGCCGCCCAGCCAGCCTTTTCGTTGAAATTGGTAAGGCGCAATTCGTTAACCCAAATTTCTGCACTCTTCGGCAAACCATCGTCGCTTCCATTAAGGCTGACCTGCTTGGGATTACGCACACCTATCATGATTGTCTGCACATTGGATAGATTTGGATTACCCATGACGCTTATCTTTCCCCTGTCGTTCATCTCATAATAAAGTTTCGTAAGCCCTACATTCTGGTTTCCTTGACGAATAAGTTCATTTCTATTTTCCTTGACTGTCGTCAACTCCTCGAACACAATATTAATATCGTTTTCTTCTGGCCATACCAAATATCTATCAGGAGATTCTACATCATCGCCTGAATAATATCCTTCGGGAGTAACCTTCAGTGGAACTTCGAACTCGTAGTAATTGTTCTTGTAGTCGGTACCAAGGCGTACGAAAACGCTTACATCGCCGTCCTTTATTTCATCCTTGCCGACAACCGATTCAGCATGGACGAACATCTGCATACGCAAGTATTTCCTTACATCAAGGTAAACATTCTTGTAAACCGCTCGTGCATCGCCATCGGCCAAGTCGAGCACCTTTATCGTCATTGCCTGCTCGTTGAGCTGTTGCAACTGCGGATTCATTGTATTCTGCTCGCGCGTAACTCCCGGAGGCAGCACATAGTTGACAGGACGACGGCTTGCATTTTCTTCTATATTAACGGCCGACACATCGAACGAAGTGTTTTCCAACTCGTTGACAACATATTCGCCAGGCTGCATGAACGAATCATCGTATTTTCTCCATTCACCACGCACCAAATCCAAAGTACCGAAACGCAAGCAGGTTGTCGTATCGAAATTGGTCATGAACATTCGCATGAAGCGAATCGATTTGAAATCGGATATTGAACCAACCCTCTTCGAGTATTCGGAAATAGGAATTTTGAACTGATACCATGTAACCTGCGAACTTTCATCATTTGCAAGGGTAACAGATACTGTTGTCTTGTCGGCGATAAAGTTCTGTCCTACCACCAAATCCTGCGGACGAATACTTACTCGGTACTGGAAGAAATTTTCAGACTCGCTAAGAGTATTATCCCTGTTTATGTCCTCCACATCTGGAGTTGTTGTTGCATTTGTTATATAAGTTTCAGTCTGGTACTCACGCGGAATTGAGTTTCCTTCCAAACTGTTAAAATACTTGTACCTCTGAAGAATGTTAAGTCCCTGCTCGTCGTAGTCGGAACCTTTGTAATGATGAAAGTTATCCGAGGACGGGTCTGCAAGTGCCATCTGATAAGCCTCGGAGCTTTCGCCAAACATATTCCTAACCTGCTCCAGATATTCGCTGAAGAAAGTAACCTCGTTTTCGGAGCTAAGTCCATCGAGACCAACATCCTGAGCGAATCGAATTTCGGCATCGTTGTCGAATGCACTCACAAGAGCCTGAGAACTTGGCACAAGACCCCAGACTGTTGTATCCACAGGATTCTGAAGCGACGGAGCTGGAAGTCCCTGTTCAAAAGATTTTCGTCCATCCTTCAATATATCCTCGCTGACATCGCCAAGGTTGAAATACAAGTCACCACCTGAGTTCAACGAATCCTCGACAAATGGATCCATCATCCAGAACTCAATATATTCGATATTTGCATCCTCGAAGTCGGTAGTAGTCAACTGACGCTGAATACCGCCCCAACGCTTGCGCGGATTTTCGAGCAAACCGAGAGAGTTCATTCCTGCGACATCGTAGTTGTACGGACCTTTTTCATTCGGATAGAACACTACATTCAACGGAGCAATATTCTTTTCTAGGTTTGCACTTTCGCTTTCGCGGTTGGGGAAAAGTTCCTTTTCGTAAACCAGCCTGGTATAATGGCTAGACCTATCTTCGATACTTATTGGCGAAGAACTTTCGTGCAATGTCTGGTCAACTACGAACCATGACAACCGCGCCCTATTCTTGCCATAGTCAAGATCATTTATCTTGGAACTCTCGGGGAAAAGCACAGAATCGTTTGGTGTACTTGCAATCGACCAACTTACATAACTCTTTATGTCATTTGTTATCTTGGAACTTTCAAAGTCGTCGATATACGCTGCACCTTCTTTGCCTATCACTTTTGAATGACCTGGGATTAATTGAGCAAACTCGGCATTGAAAGTCACAGTTGACATCTCCTTTGTCTGCAAAAGCGGCAAAAAGTCGATTGCCTTGGTCAAAAACGGCACATCTGTACGGTACGACAAGTTTGCGCCCCAGATTGTATTCGACAAAGGTTCTTCCCCGATATTAACTTTGGGAGTCATTGGCTTTTCCTTCAGATGAAGTATTGTAGCACCTACATTGAAATTATTGGAAAAATCGTAGTTAGCGTGCAAACCTGTAAGGACTTTCGTCTGCATAGTACCCACGGAATTGCTCTCAAGGTTAATCGAAATTGGAGTTCCTGCCTCCAAAATTCCCTGATTCAATATTTTAACCCTACCAAGATTATAATCAACAGTATAATCGACATTTTCTACAAGCAAAGCAGAACCTGCTGTTACAGAAACGCTTCCCTGCGGAACATTTATTGCATTGAGTGATATTTCGCTACTGCTTGTTGACTTATAACGACCCTTCAGTTTGAACTTGTTCTTTTCCGCCAACTGCTGAGCCTTGCTCTTAGTGCTGTCATACAATTCGGGGAACACATATCCCGAGGCTACATTTGCAAGAGAACTGTTTCCTCCAGTAATTTTTTCGTACAGATACGAGCCAAAAGGTTCTCGCACGGGAAATATGATTCTTCCTCCCGACGAGCTGATTGTGAAATTTTCAACGTAGTCGAACATTCCATCGGGATAAGGATCGTTCTGCGTATTCAAGTTATCAAGACCCAAAACTCTCAACAACTGTATATTGTCGATTGCACCAGCAGGAATGTAAGTGAGGTCGGTTCCAGTTTTGTCGTTGGTATAAAGAATATCAAGAGTGAAGTCATCGCGAGTAATCTGGTATGCGCCAATGTTGTATATGTTCTTCATCATGAGATCCCAGTTTTTCTTGCTTGGAGTAAACGAAGAACCTTTAATTAACTTGACTACCAATGTTTGAGGTGCTGCTATTGCCGAGTTTGAAAATTCACCGACTGTGAAGACTTCGCCACCGACTGTATATTCGTATGCAACCGCCAGAACTTGGTCGGCGTTCAACTTCGAGTTGAGGGAGATATAACCCAACTGAGCATTAAGCGTATATTCGGATGGATTAAGTTTACGAGCCGACTCTATCTTCTCAAAATCCGTTCCGCCCGACATCTGCAAGCCCAGCAATGTACTACTAACCATATTTATATCCCTAATTTCGGGATAATCTAAGGCAATATTACCGAGAATATTCACATCGTTGTATGGCGGAATCGTAGTGTTGTTATGCAGCGAACTGCTCACATACAACGATTGTATGTCATTATAGTTCGATTCGCCCAAGTCGGTGAGAGCTACAATGTTTCGAGCATCGGTATAGTTGCCGGTCTTGTTGGTAACCCACACCTCGATTCTGTTTATCGTCACGCCCCCAGTTATCACAGGCAGACTTGCCATTGCACGATCATAATTCTCCTTGAAGTAATGCGACAAGAAGAAGTGCTTGTTCTCCTCGTAGTTGTCGGCCTTGATCTCAAATTCTTTTGTCGTGCTTCCGCCTTCGACATTAATTGTTGATGTTTCGCTCTTTTTCTGAGACAACAAACCCGTAAGTGTCAATTTTCCGAATTTCAGTTCGGTCTTAACACCGAAAAGGCTTTGGCTTCCTTGAATAAGAGTTCCTGTAAGAGGAAGCGACACATTACCAGCCTCTATTTTCTGAATTATGTCGTCGTCGTCACCTGTATATTCAAGCTTTACATTGTTCTCGAAATCGAAAGATGCCTCGGTATCATACGAGATGTTGACTTTCATCTTTGTACCTATCTGCCCGACAACATTCATCTGTATTTTCTCGTCGAAATCTAGGTTTATCTGTCGCTGTTGTTTTGAATCTAACGCTGGATTATCCGTACGTGTATATTCCAATCCGAGAGTAAGTTCCGCCGACCCCTGTGGCTTTATGTCGATTATATTTCCGCCAAATATTCTGTCGAAAATTTCACCGCCAACTTCTAGTTTTGGGATGAACGTACTGTTTATTTCCTGATTCTGCTCACGGTTCATCTTTGCCTTCTGATGCCAGTAGGAGTTCATCGCCTTCTCAAAATTGTAGTTCACATAATCGTCGAAAGGCATATTATAGGGCGTACCGATTGGCATACCGTCAACATTTTTCTGAAAGTTATAGCTGTCGGTTTCAGGGTCGTATTCAACCGATGTGCTCACATTTGATGGATCGGTTCCATATAATGGACTATTGTCAGTATTGTCGGAAGGATTGACATTTTCTTTTGGCAAGGGGAACTTTGCATTACCTTCGGTCTTGGTGGTATCGTCGTCGGGACCGGGAAGCTCCGAAAATGCATCCAACGACGGATAACGGTTACGACTTCCGTTTCTTGCATTAGAAGGCACAAAAGCCACGACCATCATCGCAGCCATAAGTCCACCGACAAAAGTATATTTTAAAATTCTACCGAACAAAGTTCAATTCTACAAATAGTTCAACGACAACTTGATAACGGTTTCGAGAGAAGCATCTGGCTTTTCCTTCAGCACCTTGTCAAGCACTTTTTCTACTGCCGCCTTCGCAAAGCCGAGAGTAGTTAAAGTTAATAACGCATCTTTCTTGATTGTATTGTTTGAATCGGCAAAAATTTCTGCATTTTCTATTTCGCCCGACAAATTTATCTTGTCCTTAAGGTCGAGAATGATGCGCTGAGCGGTCTTAGCACCTATACCTTTCACGCTTTTCAACTTTACAAGATTTTCGCTGAGGATAGCATTGGTAAGTTCCTGAGGCGTAAGCGAAGACAATATCAGTCGTGCTGTGTTTGGTCCGACTCCGTTCACGGTTATTAACTGACGGAAAAGTTCGCGCTCAATTTTTGTTGTAAATCCAAACAACAAATGAGCATCTTCCCTAACAACCTGATGCAAAAAAATTTGTGTCTGCTCATCCTGTCTCAATGCAGAATAGGATGTCAGGCTTATATTTACAAAGTAGCCTATGCCGTTGACCTCAATCACAGCGTATGCCGGATTAAGTTCTGCAACAAGCCCCTTTACATATTCATACATAGTTATCTTAAAATAAAATTAGGCGCAAAATTAATATTTTAATTGATATTATCCAATGGATAATGGATAAATAACAATGAACAATGGATTATGGATTAATAGTGGGCGAATGTTTTTTCAAAATAATGTTTATATTTTGTTGATTTTAAATGAAATGCATCTGGTTTTTTATGGCGACGATTTCAAATGATGTATTGCTTGAAATTTAAAGGCAATGAATAAAGACGCAAGTCCGGAATAAGAAAGAATTTTGCTATTTCATAGTATTGAATCATAATTGATTGTAATTTTTCGTACACTAAATAAACTTTTTGTTTATTTTCTGTACGAGATATTGCATCAACAGTAAAATTTTTGAAAGAAAATTGAAAAATATTCCATTTAGTTCAAAGAATTTTGCTATTTTTGCAGCATGAATAATTTGTACGCGAGAGATATAATAAATTTTGGAAATGTCCCGATAGGCATTTCTGCTTTTGAATCGGTAATGCCGGATTACAATTTCATTCAGAACAAGATATGTTCGATGGAGCATAACGGGCAGTTGATTCGTCTTAGGAAAGGTCTGTATGTACAGCCACCGTCGGTTACAGGGAAGGTTATTTCGCTTGAACTTGTGGCTAATCACATATATTCACCGTCGTATGTTACAGGTTTGTATGCACTTAGGTATTATGGATTAATCCCCGAACTTGTATATACTGTGACTTCTGCAACAACCGGACTTTCAAAGAAGTTTGTAAATAAACTTGGAACATTTGAATATCGCAGGTTTGCAAGCGATTATTACCATATTGGAATTAGGATTCAGGATGGTGATGGCTATTCGTTTCTTATTGCATCGCCCGAAAAAGCATTATGTGACCTTATATGTATGACTTCGCACTTGAATCTGCGTTATATGCGAGAAACAATGACTTATCTTGAAGAGGATTTGCGTTTTGATATGGATGCCTTTTTCGGTATGGATAAGAGCGTTTTCGAACAATGTGCGCAAGTTGGCGCTAAAAAAACAATGATTGAAACTTTAATCAAACTTATAGAAAGAAATGGATGACATTTTTAACCAGATGCTGTCTGTGTATGAAATAAATACGGATACCGACAGGCGCAATGCGACCTTTGAAGTAATGCAGCAGATTATACTTGCAGGATTGCATCAGGGTGGATTTTTTGACAAGGCTGCTTTTTATGGTGGTACTTGCCTTAGAATTTTCTATGGACTGCAAAGATTTTCGGAAGATATGGATTTTTCATTGGTAAAAAAAGATGAGAAATTTAAGATAGAAGATTATTTTGATTCGATAATAAAGGTTTTCGAATCCATTGGTCGCAAGGTTGTTATCACTAAGAAGGACAAAAAGACATTTGACCGAGTTGAGTCGGCATTTCTGAAGGATGACACACAGTCGTACGATGTAGCATTTCAGACTGAAAAAAGCATAAAAATAAAGATTGAAGTTGACACAAATCCGCCATTAAAGTTTGACACAGAAGAAAAACTTCTTATGAAACCATATTCGTTTATGACAAGGTGTTTTTCTCTTCCCGACCTTTACGCTGGCAAGATGCATGCATTGGTTTTTCGTAATTGGAAATCAAGGCTTAAAGGTCGCGATTGGTATGATTTTGAGTGGTATATAAGAAATGATGTGCCATTGGACTTTGCACATTTGCAGGAAAGAATCAGGGAATTTAGCGGAGAAGAAATGTCGCGCGATAAGTTTATGGAAAAACTCAAGGAGCGTCTTGCTACAGCAGATATGAAATCTGTGCTCGAAGATGTAACAAGATTTGTTAGAAATCCAAACGAGTTGAAAATATGGTCGAACGACTATTTTTTGGAACTAGCAAAAAAAATTCGCTTCAAGGAGGCAACCGTTTAAAATTATCTGCGTTTATTGGGTGTATGCGAAAGGAAAAGTTGGACATAAACAATGCCGACGATGCAATGAAAATCGTGGAGGGCTGTGTAAAGAACGACAGGCAATGCCAGCAAATTCTTTACAACCAGACATTTACAAAAATGATTGGTGCCTGCCTTCGCTACTCGTCAAACTACGACGAAGCAATGGATTTCGTGCAGGATGGCTACATTAAGGTGTTCAACAAGATAGGAAACTATCAGCCTACAGGTTCTTTGGTATCGTGGATTAAGCATGTTATTGTCAACAATCTGATTGACTCTTTGCGCAGGTCGAAGCAACAGTTTGCCGAAATCGAGGAGGAACGCACCGACTATACCGACGACAGCGATGAGGAATTGGAGCGCATAGCGCAAAACGACAAGAATGCGGAGCGGATAGTGGAACTTCTGCAAAAGTTGACACCTGCGTACAGAATGGTGTTCAACATGTTTGTGGTAGAAGAACTTTCGCATCAAGAAATTGCCGATAGGTTGGGCATTTCGGTGGGAACATCGAAGTCGAACCTAGCAAAGGCAAAAATGAGATTGAAACAGATGTTTATAGATAAATACGGTGAAGATGAGTAATTTAAAGAAAATATTATCCGAATACGAGGGTGAATTTAACCCCAACGGCTGGGCGCAACTCGAAAAGCGTCTGCCCAAGCCGACATTTATGCAGAGGTTCGGCAAATTTATTGTCGGCGGAGCTGCAGGTGCACTGGTTATTGCTGGAGTACTTGTGGCTGTGCTGTGGAATAATGATGATGAAAAAACATTACCCGATGAACCTATTGCACAAGCAGAAATATCAGATGCCGTACAGAATGACAATGGCGATGAAAATGTTATTTCTGTTACCGACCCGACCGCTATACCAAATACAGAAATTTCGGCAACCAAGCAAGCTACAACTACTATAGAAGTCGCAGAGACCAAAAACACGGAAATTGCAGAAATGAATATTGTAACTTCTGAATCGGTGTCGCAGACAGAACCTTCAGCAAGCAACGAAAAGCAAGATGTTGCATCAAAAAGTCAGGATAATCAACCCAAGCAAGCGCCTAAAACAATTTCAGAACCATCGTTCTCGGTGTCGTGCGACAAGCGCTGTACGCCTGCTATTGCAAAGTTCTCTGCTGTAGGTGTTGAAGCCGACTGCGAAGTTGTGTGGGACTTTGGCAACGGAAAGCAGGGCAATGGCAACAATGCTACCTGCGAATATCGCAAAAAAGGAACATTTACACCATCGGCATCGCTGTATCGTGGTGGAAAATTGCAGAAAAAGACAACTCTTAATGCAATTACAATTGGCGAAACACCGGTCGTTGATTTTTCGTGGAGATCAACCGACAACACCTATACATTTTATACAGGCAGGACGGTAGATTTGGCGTACAAGTGGGAAATTGACGGCAAGTCGTTCACCGACAAGTCGGTTGAGCATGAATTTGTCCGCAGTGGCGACTATCCTATAAAACTTGTTTTGACCGATGGCGAATGTTCGGCTGAAGCCACAAAGTCAGTAAAGGTGGTTATTTCGCATGTGTATTTTGTGCCAAATGCCTTCACCCCCGATTCGGATGGTGTTAATTCGACATTCGGACCGATAGGAGAGGATCTAAATTTCAAGACATATAGTTTTGGTATAACTAATTCGAGGGGAGATGCAGTCTTTACATCCACCGACCCTGCAGTACAATGGAACGGCAAAATCAACAATGTCGGTCCTGATGTAGAATCCGGGGTTTACTACTGGATAATCAAGACGGTTGACCGTTATGGCAACAGCCAGACACGGAAAGGCACAGTAAACGTAATGAGGTAGAGTATTATGATTTTGCAGAAGGTCGCTGGTGGGAATTGGCGACCTTTTGTTGTCGGAGACAATGCAAGTATTTACATAAAATATATTTGCATAGTTACCAATATTTAGTAATTTTGTGGCGAAAATATATCATCAATATGAAAACGACATCAGTAGCTTTAGGCGATTATTTTGAGAATTTTGTAAGCACTACGATACAGAGTGGCAGGTACAATAATGCAAGCGAGATGATACGAGCTGGTTTGCGGCTTTTAGAGGAAAATGAAAAACGCTTGCAGAACTTGAAGATTGCTATTTCTGAAGGTGAAAATAGTGGCGTTGCAACTGATTTTGATGCCAACAACCACTTGAAAGAACTAAAATCGAAAAGGCACAATGGCTAAGTGGCATTTGACAAATCGTGCTGTTGGCGATTTGGATTCCATTTGGGAATATACAGCGGAAGTATGGTCGGAGCTGCAAGCCGATACTTATTATGGTGAATTGATTGCAGAAATCGGTCATATTGCAAACAATAAATTTATTTTCGACAGAGAATATTCGGAAGTAAAAGAAGGTTTGCTTTGCCATCATTATAGAAAGCATTTAATTTTCTATCAAAAATATGATAATGACGATATTCTGGTAATTAGAATTTTACACGAAAGAATGGATTTGCCGTCTAAATTAACAGATTAGATAGTTATGCCAGAAATTGTCCCTTGCCAATCTAAAATCGTAAATCTAAAATCTAAAATTGAATTATCTTTGCACCACAAAATTTTAAAACATTATGGTAAGAGTAAGATTTGCTCCAAGTCCCACGGGACCGCTTCATATTGGCGGAGTTAGAACCGCTTTGTACAACTATTTGTTTGCCCGTCACAATGGCGGACAGATGATTCTTAGAATCGAAGATACCGACCAGACCCGCTATGTTGAGGGTGCCGAGGAATACATTATGAATTCGCTCGAATGGTGCGGCATCAAGTTCGACGAAGGTATTCGCGAAGGTGGAAAGTATGGCCCTTATCGCCAAAGCGACCGCAAGGACATTTATGTAAAATATGCACAGATACTTATCGACAATGGTAGTGTTTATATGGCATTTGACACACCAGAAGAATTGAACGAACTTCGTTCCGCAGCCGAGAAGGAAGGCAAAACCTTCATCTACAACTTCTCCACCCGCATGAGCCTTCGCAACAGCCTTTCGCTTAGCAAGGAAGAAGTTGACGAACTGCTGAAAAACGGCACTCCGTATGTTTTGCGCTTCAAGGTGCCGGAAAACCGCGTGCTCGAAACCCACGACGAAATACGTGGTGACATTACATTCAACACCAAGGAAATGGACGACAAGGTTCTGATGAAGACAGATGGCTTGCCAACCTATCACCTTGCAAATATCGTTGACGACCACCTAATGGAAATTACACATGTAATCCGTGGCGAGGAATGGTTGCCATCTCTGCCATTGCACATACTTTTGTACGAGGCATTTGGTTGGGAACATCCTAAGTTTGCACACCTGCCGTTGATTCTCAAGCCGAGCGGAAAGGGCAAGCTCAGCAAGCGCGACGGCGACCAGCTTGGTTTCCCTGTTTTCCCGATGCAGTTCAACAACAACGGCGAAATGTGCAAGGGCTACCGCGAGGACGGATATTTCCCCGAGGCTTTCATCAATATGCTTGCTCTATTGGGCTGGAATCCAGGCACTGAGCAGGAAATCTTCTCGATGGACGAACTCATAAAGGAATTCACAATTGAGCGCGTTGGCAAGAGCGGAAGCCGTTTCGACCCCGACAAGACAAAGTGGTTCAACCACCAGTACATTTTGAAGAAATCGGCAGAGGATGTTGCTGAACTTTTCCGCAAGGACTTGGATGCTCGCGGTGTTGACTATTCAAAGATAGATGTCGTACGCATTTGCGAACTTATGAAGGAAAGAATTTCTTTTATTCACGAAATGTGGGACGAAACCCGCTTCTTCTTCGAGACTCCAACGCAGTTTGATGAGAAGTTCAAGAAGAAATCATGCAAGGAAGACACCGCCGAGGTTCTTGAAACCTTGATTACCATACTCGACAAGTGTCCAGACTTCAAGCCCGAAACTACCGAAGGTGCTGTAAAGGCATGGATTGAAGGCAACGAATGGGGTTTTGGTAAGGTTATGTCGCCGTTCCGTCTGGCAGTAGTAGGCGAGGGCAAAGGTCCGAGCGTATTCGACATGATAGAGGTAATCGGCAAGGACGAAACACTGAAGAGGATAGGAAATTTAGTCAAGGAACTGCGTTCCTGCTAAAATTGTTGAAGTACAAAACATATAGGAAATGTTGATATTAGAAAAACCATACGTATCGGAAACACTTATCCGTACAGCAATAGAGAAGAATCTACCAGTTTTGCGCAACAGCATGTCGGAGACACTTGTAGCAAGAGGCAATAAGTTGAACCTGTACGATGACAACGCTTTTGCAGCGGAATACGAAAAAAGGCATCGTCTTTACTCAATGTCCGAAAATGGACTTGGATGGATTGTGGAACACCTTAAGGACAAGGAACTTATCGACAAAATAGGTCTGCTCAAGGACAAGGCAACATTCCGTCGTATATGCAGTGATATGTATCCCGACTTTTTCTTCAAGGAAGTTGAGGTCGCAGAACTCATCAAGATGAGTACTGATGGATTGAAATTCCCACTTGTGCTAAAGCCATCTGTAGGATTCCTGAGCGTAGGAGTTTATGTAGTGCGTGATGAGGCAGAATGGAAAACCGCAATTACAGACATTGAGAAGAATTTTGCAAAATCGAGTGCTCAGTTCCCGGAATTTGTAGTTGGTACGGCAAAATTCCTTATAGAAGAATATATACATGGTGAGGAATATGCTGTGGATGCTTATTTCGATGAAAACGGCAATCCTGCAATTTTGAATATTTATCATCACAGATTTGCATCGGAATCGGATACCAGCGACAGACTATATTGTTCGAGCAAAGCGCTTTACGATACATACGAGCAGACATTCACCGATTTTCTGATAAGCACAAACAAGGTCATTGGATTGCGCAATTTCCCAATGCACATTGAATTCCGCTACGATGGAAAGAAAGCTATTCCAATAGAGATAAATCCGTTGCGTTTCGCAGGATTCTGCCTCAACGAATTGCAGACGCACATCACGGGCATTCATCCAGTGGTTGCTTACTTTGAAAACATACACATCAGCAAGGAGGAAATGTGGAAAGGTCGCGAAAACGACACTTATAGTTTCCTCGTGCTTGAACGCCCCACGAAGGCACCTGCAAATGCAGTCTTCGACAGCGCAAAGTTCAAGGCATCGTTCTCTGATGTTCTCGAAATTCGCGAGGTAAAGGAAGCCGCCGTTGGTGTTGCTGCAACAGCGTTCACCCGTACCGACAAGGCTCATGAGGCAGAACTTGACAGAATCCTGACTCTCGACATGATGGAGTTCATGAAGTAAGATTTCGTAGTGCTTCGACTACATAAAAATTATTTAGACGACCTATCCTTTAGGTCGTCTATTTTACATCCCACCTCCGTAACTACGGCGACATTAGTGCCAAGTTCATCAGTAATGTTGATTTCAAAAAAGCAATTCCTGCGACCTGACTTAAGGCATCGTGCTTCGGCGATTAGTTTATTGCCTCGAACTTGGTTTAGGAACATGATGTGTGCAGATTCGGTTACCGCCGATAGTTTCTCGGCATTGGCAGCTACGGCGTAACAAAAGTCAGCAAGAGTGAATATTGCACCGCCCATTACAGCGCCAACTGTATTTCGGTGACGGTCTTCAATTGAAAGTTCGCATTTTGCGTAATTGTCTGCTGCGGCAACAATTTCTATGCCTGTGACCTCGGTTGCAAACTTGTCGCCACTGAAAGTATCTCTTGTCTGCTGTAGTTTCAAATCATTCATTGCCAAACAATTCCTTTTCGACAAGTTCACAAACAATATGACCTATCATTATATGTGCTTCCTGTATTCTTGGGGTGCAGGTAGATGGGACATTTATCAGCAAATCGGATATGGAAGCAATTTTTCCTCCGTCTTTTCCCGTCATTGCAATGGTTGAAACACCTATTTCACGAGCTTTTTCAAATGCTTTAAGCACATTTGCAGAATTGCCAGATGTTGTTATTCCGACAAGTACATCGCCTTTGCGAGCAAAAGCTTCGACAGCCCTCGAGTACACATTGTCGAATCCATAGTCATTGGAAACGGATGTCATATACGATGAATTGCAATGCAAAGCCTCTGCATAAAGCGGTTTACGGTCAAGATAGAATCGTCCCGACAGTTCGGCTGCGATATGCTGAGCATCGGCTGCGCTTCCGCCGTTTCCGCAGAAAAGGACTTTTTCACCGTTCCGGTATGTGCTGATAATTGTATCTTTGAAAGAGCATATTTTGCCAAGCAGATTCTTGTCGTTGAGAATCGCCTGCTTAACATCTATGCTGTCGTGTATTATTTTTTCAATGTCGGTTGTAAGCATCAGTCAAAAAGTGTTTCTATGGTTTTTGTAAGATTTCCCCACGAAAATTTTTGTTTCTCAATAGCCACATTCTTCTCGAATGTTTCACGGCGGTTGTTTTCGTAAAAGTCGACTATTGCATCGGCAATATCTTTGGGATTGGGCTCTACCACATATCCAACTTCTCCATTCTTAACAATGTCGGCAAGTTTTTTTACATTGGTTACCAGCATAGGTTTCTCGAAATGATATGCCATCCGTGTGACGCCGCTTTCCTTTGGTTTTTTGTAGGTCTGTACAATCATGTCGGCTGCCGAAAAATACTTGTGGACATCGCTGTTGCTAATGTATTCGGTGTGAATTTCAAGGTAATCGCCCACGCCGGTTTCCCGAATCTTGTCAATATATGGTTGAATGTTGTCTTTGAATTCGCCGGCGATAATCAGTTTTACATTGTATTTGCGTATCCTTTCGTCTGATAGAGCTTCAATTAATAGGTCAACACCTTTGTACGGACGTATGTAGCCGAAAAACAGCAGATACCTGCAATTGGGGTTTAGTGAAAGCTGTTGAATTGCCATTTCGCGAGGAATGCGCTCTCCATACGGCACGCTTATAGGCAAGTTTGAGTATTTTTTGGGCTTCGGATTTTTTTCGAAATGTTCAATATCTTCGACAATGCCTTTGTTTACATACACGAAGCCATCAATGTTTCGGGCGAACTTGTAAGGCAGAAAGCGGTCTAGCACATCAGCGTCTTCCGGAATCATGTCTTTTACAATTGCCACTCTTTTTATTCCTGAAGTTTTGTTTAGTTTATGGGCAATGTTGCCCATGCAGACAGCAGCCTTTGAATTGGTATATGCAAATATCACCTCATCGGGAAGCGATTCCTTTATGTAGTTTGCAGTCTTCCGCCAAGTCATAGGATTCATGCTATTTATCATGTGGGTTATCTTCAGGTTTTCGGGAGACGAATCGCCTGACAGCTTTCTCTCCTGCTGGGTGCCTTGGTATTTATAGGTAACAATCTCAACATCATATCCCTCGTCCATAAACTGGCGCGCAAGACAATGATTGAACGTAGAAACCTTGCTCCTGTACGGATACGCTGTTCCAACTATAATTACTTTCATCTTCCTTTTCCTAATCAAGTGCAAAGTTAATCTTTTTATGAACTCTTGAAACTCAAATCATCATTTTTTTCAAATCTTTGAATCTTCAAAATTATTTTTCAACAACTGCTCGCCGAGCAAAAAAAAAGTGTACTTTTGCTTCCCTGTTGCGTAATGCAGGGGGGTATTTGACGAAATAGATTTATAATGACAAAGTTAAGTGTTAATATTAACAAGATTGCGACTATAAGGAATGCTCGCGGAGGCAATGTTCCCGATGTGAAATTGGCAGCAATAAACTGTGAAAAGTTCGGTGCGCAGGGTATTACTGTTCATCCTCGTCCCGACGGACGTCACATAAAATATCAGGATGTGTACGACATTCGCCCTATCATCACCACAGAATTCAACATCGAAGGTTATCCGTCTAAAGAGTTCATCGAGCTTGTTTTAAGAGTAAAGCCTACTCAGGTAACACTTGTCCCCGATCCACCCGAGGCTCTAACATCAAATGCAGGATGGGATACAGTTACAAACAAGGAGTTCCTGAAGAAAATAATATGCGACTTCAAGGATGCTGGCATCAGGACATCGATATTCGTTGACACAAATCCACAGAACATAGAAGGTGCTGTATATACAGAAACAGACCGCATTGAATTATATACTGAGCCTTATGCATCAAATTTTGCAAAGAGCAAGGAAAAAGCTGTTGCCGACTTTGTAAAGGCTGCAAAACTGGCGAACAAACTCGGACTTGGAATCAATGCAGGTCACGATTTAAACTTGGACAACCTTAACTACTTTGTAACAAAAGTCCCGAATGTAGCAGAGGTATCAATTGGTCATGCTCTAATTTCTGATGCATTGTATCTCGGACTTGAAACCACTATCCATAAATACCTTAACGAACTGAAGACAAAGTAATTATTCATGTATTATAATTTAGCGATTGGCGTCTGGATTATCCGGACGCTTTTTGTTTATGCCATTGTAGAATAATTTATTTTTTTCAGATTTGTTTATTGCGATATAAACTAAAAGACTTACATTTGCCAGTAATTTTGCAATGTAGTTAATTTAGATTTTTATTTTTTAAGAAATGAAAGTTAAGTATCAGGACTTGATTGAACAGTCATTCGATTTTCCAACCGAAGAATTTGAGGTTGAAGATGGAGAACTTCTTTACTACGACATTCCGCTTATGGACTTAGTGAAGCAATATGGAACACCATTGAAATTTACCTACTTGCCAAAGATAACGGAGAATATCCAGAAGGCAAGAGTATGGTTCAATGTTGCAATTACAAAGGCCGACTACCAAGGTAAGTATGTGCAATGCTATTGTACAAAAAGCTCGCACTTTCAGTTTGTTATGGAAGAAGTGCTGAAGAATAATGTGCAATTGGAAACGAGTTCTAGCTTCGACATTGACCTTATTCGTGCACTAAAGGAGCAGAATCTCGTTGACGAAAGTCTGCATGTTGTGTGCAACGGTTTCAAGATACCTGCATATATAGAGAACATTGCCCGATTGATGAACGAAGGTTTCAAGAATGTGATTCCTATTCTCGACAACCCCAACGAGTTGACTGGCTTGCTCGAAAATGTTGAGGGCGATTTCAATGTAGGTATTCGCATCGCATCGGAGGAAGAGCCAAAATTCGAGTTCTATACTTCACGACTTGGAATAGGCTACAAAAACATAATGCAGTTCTATCACGATGCCATTGAAAACAATCCGAGAGTAAAGTTGAAGATGTTACATTTCTTCATCAACACGGGAATCAAGGATACTGCATACTATTGGAACGAGTTAAACAAGTGTATCAATGTTTATTGCGACCTGAAGAAGATTTGTCCCGACCTCGATTCTCTTGACATTGGTGGAGGTTTCCCGATAAAGAATAGCCTTAACTTCGACTACGACTACGAATATATGGCCGAGGAGATTGTAAACCAGATAAAGATGATTTGCACGGCTGCTAAGGTTCAGGAACCTGATATTTATACCGAATTTGGTTCGTTCACAGTAGGCGAGAGCGGTGGCGCAATATATTCTGTTGTTGACCAGAAACAGCAGAACGACCGCGAAAAGTGGAATATGATTGACTCGTCGTTTATAACTACATTGCCTGATTCGTGGGCAATTAACAAGCGTTTTGTAATGCTTCCGCTTAACCGTTGGGACTGCCAGTACGAGCGTGTTTTCCTTGGCGGTCTTACCTGCGACAGTGACGACTACTACAATTCCGAACAGCATGTCAACGCAATCTACTTGCCCGAATTTGATCCGAACGAAACACTTTACATCGGCTTCTTCAATACAGGTGCATATCAGGAGGCAATAGGTGGATTCGGTGGAATACAGCACTGCTTGATTCCTGCGCCAAAGCATGTACTGATAAATCGAGACGAGGAAGGCAAGATTACAACAAGACTATACTCCAAAGAGCAAAGCTACAAGTCGATGCTGAAAACATTGGGGTACTATTAATAGTTTAAAATGGTTTGAGGTTGTTTGAAATGGTTTTGTTTTTTTTATTTCCAAAACATTATAACTCATAAACAACCTCAAACAACCATAAACAACCTAGAAACTTAGAAACGGCGAAGCCATATAAACTTAGAAACAACAAAAAAGCGGACAATGTCCGCTTTTTTGTTATTCAACCACCAAGGTTCTTACAATTGTGCCCGTATTAGTTGTTATTCGTATTGCGTATGTCGCTCGCTGGAAACTGGAAATGTCAATTGTTTCGGTATCCGAATTGGAATCCATGTCAAATACAAGTCTGCCAGTGATGTCGAAAATGCTTATACGCTGCATACCTTTAGCCGAAACATTTACAGTTGACATTGCCGGGTTAGGATATATTTCGATGTTATCTTCGCCAGCCACGCCGATTCCAGTCTCGTCAACCACAGTAATAAAACCTTCTTTGGTTTCCATATCGGTTGACGCACCACTGGTAGCAAACAAAGTCACATTGTAAACACCTGCAGTTGCATATACTACAACTGGATTTTCTTCCTGCGATGTCGCTGGTTCCCCGCCTTGGAAAGACCAATAGTACGAAATTGCATTTTCGCTCAAGTTGACAAATGACACTGCCTCCCCTACTCGTACCGTTGTTATGTCGGCGGTAAAATCAGCGGCAGTGACTGCCCTAACATAAATATATGCAGTCTTTGTTTCTATGTCATATCCATGTCCGTTGGTTGCAAACAAAGTTACATCGTAGTAGCCAGGAGCACTGTAAACAACCACAGGATTTACCTCCGTCGAATTTTCGGGCACACCACCTTCAAAAGTCCAGAAGAACGATGTTGCATTTTCGCTCAGGTTGTAGAAGAATACGCTGTCACCGACAAATACATCAACTGCAGAAGCCTCGAAATCAGCCGAAGTTACTGGCAGAACAGTTATGTAAGCTGTCTTTGTTTCTGTATCGTTGCTGTTTTCGCCAGCGGCAAACAATGTTACCGAATACGAACCCGGAGTATCGTAAGTTACATTCGGATTAACATCGGTAGAAGTTGATGGGTTCCCACCTGCAAATGTCCAATAGAATGTTGATGCATTGATACTCAAATTGGTAAACGAAACCGTTTCGCCAGCAATTATTGTTCTGTTGTCGGCGGTAAAGTCGGCAGAAGCAACATCAACCACATTCACATTTACAGTCTTAGTATCGCTGTCGGTGCCGTTTGTAACAAAAAGTGTAATCGCAAAAGTTCCTGTGCGCGAATATATTATCGTTGGATTTTCATCGGTTGAAGTAGCTGGTGTTGCACCCTCAAACGACCAGAAACATGATGTAGCATTTTGACTGCGGTTCTGCATTGTTATAGGCTGTCCTGCAGGTAAGGATGCAGGCACATAGAAATTGGCTACAACAGCATCGGGTTGAGGAGGTTCAACCGGTTCTTCTGTAACTGTAATGTATCCGCGCTTTGTCTCAGTAACACCATTCACATAAATCATTATGTTGCTTGAACCAGCACGCAAACTTACATCGTAAACACCTGGAGTATTGTATGTTACATCTGGATTCGCATTGGTCGAAGTAGAAGGTTCTCCTCCATCGAATGTCCATGAGAAAGCAGAAGCATTTGAACTGCAATGACTTGTAAAATGAACGGTTGTACCAACTTGCACAGTTGTGCGGTCTGCTTCAAAGTCAACATCTATGTCGTTTCCCGATGGAGCGGTAACAATAATGTAGTTCTCCTTTGTCTCAGTTGCAGCATTTGTAAGAAGTTCCAAAGTGCTCGCTGCTGCCTTTAAGGTAACGCTGTACATTCCTGCTTCGGCGTAGGTCACAGATGGATTTTCGTCGGTAGAAGTGATAGGATTTCCGCCAGTGAAAGTCCAGAGATATGCTCCTGCATTCTGGCTCAAGTTGGTGAAAGTAATGGTTTCACCCTCGGTGATACGGGTTGCACTTGCTACAAAGTCGGCATAAAGAGCATTCGGGTCCTGCGTTATCCTTAAAACTATTCCAGATGCAAAAGGTATTTCCCTATTGCTTATCTGCATGTTTATTGGAGAAGTAACGGTTCCATCTATAACGCCCGAAATATTAATGTTGAACTCGCCGACTTCGGTTGGTGTTCCGTAAATATGAATCGATTGGTATTCGTTGGATTCCATGTAAGTACCGCTAAGACAATATTCAAGCCCCGCTGGCAGGTTTGAGAGACCGTTAATGTCAATGCTCGAAATGTTTGCATTTGCGTTGACACTATAATTGCCATAGATGTTAACTTCCACCGATGTGGTTTCGGGACATTTTATTGTAAGACAAAGGTCAACCGGTGTATTCACCTGATATGCCATCGGTTGCGATGTGTAATACGGAATGGTCGTCTCGGTGAAATCGGCATCGGTCACTATAGGACAAGCATCAGACAGGCAAATCAAACCTTGCTCGATGGTAATATAGTTTTCCTTTATTTCTGTATCGCTGCCATTTTCGTTCTCAACGGTCAATTGGACTGTATAAGTGCCTATTGCCGAGTATGTATGAGTAGGATTTTGTTCGGTAGAAGTTGATCCGTCACCGAAATCCCAAAGCCATGATGTCGGAGAGAAGGCACTTTCATCGACAAAACGAATTTCCTCGTTTACAGTTGCATTTGTTGTGCTAGCCGAGAAATTTGCTATCGGCAATTCTGTACCTAATGCATTTACTACCAATGTTATACCCGATGAATAACCCTGCGCGAGCATACTGTTTGCCATATTAAGCAAAAATGCCTGAGTTGATGCGCTGTATGCACGAGCAACAATTTTAAGGTCATAATTTCCAGCAATTGTCGGGGTACCAGTAATATGCGCTGTGTAGGCTGTGTTTGGATGCGCCATTGTATCGCTAACGCAAATGCTCAATCCATCTGGAATATTCTGGAATCCGCGCAAAGCAATGCTGTCAATTACGATTGTCATCCCACCTTCGCTGATTGATGCGGGAATCAAAAGCGTTAGACAAAGGTCAACAGGCGTTCCAACTGTAAATTCTGGAATCTCAGCGGGGTGATACTGAATGATTGTCGATGAGAATTCATCGGTTTCGGGGTTGGCTGCCTCGCATGGATTTTCGCATACTACTATCTGAGCAAACGAACTGGTAGCCAATACGATAAATGCAATTGCAAAAAGTAAAAATCTTTTCATACCTATACACTTTTATTTTGGTTTGGCAAAGTTAGCAAAACCAAAATTTAAATGCAACCATAAAAATAGATTTTTGTAGTATTCATTTTTCCACCTCATACATACAAAAAAAGCGGACAATTGCCCGCTTTTTATTTCAATTTCCATTTTACTATTTATCAGTGGAATATGTATCTTACACCAAGTGCAACACCCCAGCCGAAGTATCTATATAAATCATTTGCTGGTCTATAATGATTTAACAAATAGAAATGAGCCATTGGTCTTAAATCCAAGCTCAACTGTAATGGAACATCAAGGTCGGTCAAGAAATCGTATTCGAGACCAATCTGCGCACCAACACCCAGAGAAATATCCGAATGATCGGAATCAGCTATTATGGTATTTACCTGGGCTGCTGGTCCAACAAACCAATTGAATCCGGAAACGATGTTCCAGTGCCACTGATACGAACCAGTAAAACCTAAAAATAGTCCATGGTGTACTTTTCCATCATTATGATGTATAAACGCGACATCGCCAACACCAAGATCAAGTTCCCATCTATTATCTGCGTCAACTTTCGTCAAATAAGAAAGTTCTGCGCCCCAGAGGTCAACACCGCCACCGAATCTTACACCCAGACCGCCATTGTCGCTCTGTGCATTTGCCTGCTGTACCGAGCATAAAGTTAATGCTACAACAGCACTCATGATAACTAATAACTTCTTCATTCTTCTTTGTTTTTAATAAATTACATAAAATAAACAATACATCCATATTCACGGACGACGCGCAAAATTACAACAAATGATTCAATCAATTTTGGTTAATCTCATAAAATATATTAACTACCAATTGTGACAATAAAAGCTCCGTCTTTTCTAACATCATGTACATCGCAACCCAATGCTTCGCTTTCAGCTTCCCATGCCTCGCAACGCGAAATGCTGTTGGAACTTGACACCACAATCTTCTTGTAATCAAAGTATTTGCCAATTTCCTCAAGTGTAACCTGCGGACTTTCGGCAAGAATCACATAATCGACATTTACCTTTGTAAAAATTTCGTTATCAAACGGCATAAAGTTGTCGTCAAGGACATAAAGCCGTAAGCCATCGTAGTTTATGAACTTATTTTTGAAAAACACTTTGCGGTTGTCAATATTAGTTATCGTGGTGAGCAACTTGTCTTTGCCCGATGAAAGATTTACATACTTTTCCCTGTCGAGACCCTTCTTTAGCCAGTTATTCTTTGCTGTGAACTCAATTTTTTCGGGTTGTACTGAATCAAGGTTGGCGAACATAATGTTGTCGATGCCGTCAATTATGTTTATTGCGGTTGTTTTGTTGATGTTGTAAACGACCAAAGTCTTTTGCGAACTAGATTCCACCGACTGCCACAAGTCTATTACGCTGAAAATCACGCAGAATATCATTGCTACAAGCAAATGCCTATATCGTTTCGTATAGAAAAAGTAGGTTGCAAACATTATTATTGCGGCATAAAGCAGAAGCATCTGAGGAGCATCAAGGTAAATGTCCTGAGTTGTGGAAAACGGCAGTTTTTCAATAGACAGGCAGGCAAAATTCATCACTTTTGCTATCCACGACAGGCAATAGGCAATCGCGGTAGAAACATACGGAATCCACGACACGGCAAAGAACAGGAAGCAAGTCCATATTGCAATTGTCGAAATCGGAATCATTACATAGTTAGTAAGCAAGAAATAATTTGAGAACTGGTGGAAATAGTAGAAACAAAGCGGTGCCGTTGCTAGTTGGGCTGCCACCGAAACGGTTGTTAGCGACCAAATCCAGTCTAGGACTTTGTTTTTCACCTCGAAAATTGCATACAACTTTGGTTGCAATATGATAATGCCGATTACTGCCGAATACGAAAGTTGGAATCCGATGTTTACGAGGTTGTACGGATTTATCAGAAGCAAGATGAACATACTGGCAAATACTGCGTTGAGCGAACCAGAATTGTTCCTTTGCAACTTGCCTAATGAAATTATCGAAAACATGAGCGATGCCCTTGTTACTGATGGCGACAAGCCAGTAAACAATGCGTACAACCAAATTAGCGATATGGTAATCAGAACCTTCAGCCAATTGAGTTTTTCGTTTCGTATGAAAGAAAGTAGAAATATGATAATGCCGTAAATTATGCCTACATGTAAGCCCGAGACTGCCAAAATGTGCATTGCTCCTGCCGATGAATATGCGTGACGGATTTCATCGCTAAGCATATCGCTGTAGCCCATTGTCATAGCCGACATAACCGAAACTTCATCGTCTGAAAGCCCAAAATCGCGCAATAGTCCGACAAGTTTCATACGCAGGCGCGAAAGTTTTGGACGGAACCCTATTGCTTCATCATCAACAAGTCGCCAGTCGTCACCAGCAAGGTAGTCGGAACTAAAAATCATGTTGTAGGCTAGGTATTTGCGATAGTCAAACTCCTCTGGATTGCCTTTGTTTTCGATGTCAGACAGTTCTGGACTGAAAACAATTTTATCGCCTGTCCGCAGAAGCACCGATGCAGAATCCTTTTCCAAGTATAGCAAAGTGCGTCCCGATGTTTCTATCCACTCGTCACCATCGCGAATAGCCGAAACATTAATTTCGAGCGAGACATTGTTTTCCTTTATCTTGGGGTCGTCGGCAACTTCACCAATTACGAATCCCTTATATCCAGCAAGCGTGTCCTTTGCCTCGTTTTCGACATTGAACGAAGCCAGTAGTAACCCCGTTGCGACAAGGAAAACATTTGCCGAAATGCCAACCGCAAGCGACAGACTGTATTTTGGTATCAATTTGAAAACAAAGAAGCATATTGCAGAGATGCCGAGGAAAGTCCAGCCAATCCATTGTGGGATAGGCAGAAGCAATGCCAGTACGATTCCCGCGATAAGCGGAATTGTCAGCCTAATGAACGGATAGCGTCTTATTTCTTCGGCAAACGAGAATGTCATTGCTTGCTGAATTGTTCAAGCACCTTTATCAAGTCTTCATCCGACATTCCAAGGAACATGAGTGAAGAATTTGCTGCTTCGGCAAGTTCGTGGTTCGGGTAGTCGGCAATGAACTTTTCGTAATACTGGCGTGCTTTCTCCTGATTTTTCAAGTGATTTTCGTAGATATACGCCTTCTTGAATATACAAAGCGGATAATTCCTGTAATCCTTGTAGTTTTCCTCTATTCTTGTGAGATAAGTTATTGCGTTGTTGGGCTGGTTGGCGTTTTCGCTTATTTCGGCAGCGCGGAAAAGATATTCGGGAGCAAGAGTGTCCTCGGCAAACTTGTCGGCGTATTCGGCATACAGGCGCACCATTTCTATGGCTTTGTCCTTGTCGATGGCTTCGGTCTTATCCTTGTAAAGTTCGGTTTCCTTGGCGGTTATCTCATCGCGTAAAGTTTCCTGCTCGGTTTTTTCGTGCTTGCAACTTGAAACGCATAAAGCAACAAATGCAAGCATCAAAAACAATCCGTTTTTCAATAGGTTTTTCATTTCAATTCAGTTTTTAAGTAATCGTAAATGTATGCAGGACTTTGTATGAACAATCCTGTATTTCTATCAATCAATTTTGTATATATTTTCGAGCGGTAAACTTTTTCAAAAGCATCTATTATCGACATTCCATAGTCTTCAATCAGATATGAAACCATCGATTCCACATCGCAGTCAACAATAAATTGAAATTGTTTTTTCGTAATCATAATCTTTTTAATTTTGAAATGGCGTTCTCTGTCAAGAAACAATATTGATGGATCAATTTTTTGTATTTCAATTCCAATACCAACCTATCAAGGTCAATCATTCCGTCAAGGTATCTATTTAGTTGATATACAACTCCATCATCGGCAATTGGACCTTTGACTATATCGTATAAATATTTATGTTTTGAGGCACGTTTTCTGTTTTCAAGAATGAACAATGCCCATTCCACCGAAACATCATCAAATATTTTTACGGATAGTGAGCCGTCATTCAATAACAGTTCATCAAATGAATAAGATTGAACTACAGGCACTCCAATCTCAGTGAATATACATTTTCTTTCTGCCATCGAATATGCGTGCTGTTTATTCTCTGAAAGATAAAATCCACGACCGAAATCTTTGTTCGGATGACATTTTTTTATGTCAATCTGGTCAAAATCATTATTTGTACCGTGGTATAGTATCATCTCAATGTACCTCCATGATTACGACAATAGACAGACAAATCGGCAACTGCATCCTGAAGCGACATAAGATGTTCTGCTTCATAGCATTTGTCAAGAAAATCAAGGCCTTTATATTCAAGCAAGTACTCAAACGACCAGCGTGGCGAGAGTTTGAAATGCTTGCCAAAAGCAACAATACAACAATTGATGTATTTTATTTTTTGCATAATTTAATTATTTTGGCAAATCTAAATAAAAATTGTCATTTTCAATTAGATGGAGTAAAAATTTTTGCAAAAAAAGAGGCGGGCTGTATGAGCCTCGCCTCCACACTAATGAAATTATGAAATACTTTATTCCACAACAATGTTCTTTACAACAACACCTTCTGCTGTTGCGATTCTAACCATGTAGTTAGCCTTTGCAAAGCCTTCAGCATTGATGGTTTCGAAATCGGAGTTGACATCCTTGTTCATTACAACGCGACCGGTCATGTCCATTATAGTAATGTTCTGCATTCCTTCGGCAGAAATATTGATAACAGAGCTTGTCGGGTTAGGATAAACACTGATTTCGCTGATTGTGTTTTCGTTAACAGCATCGCCAGGATTGGTTTCGGTTACTGTTACTGTAATAGTTGCAGTACTTGAAGCATCATCTGAACCGTAAGCAACTAAGGTTGCTGTATAGCTACCAGCTGTTGCATAAGTAACAATTACTTCGTTAGCGGTTGAAGTTGCAGGCTCACCACCTTCAAATGTCCAAGCGATATGATCAGCATTTGCACTTGTGTTTGTGTAGGTTACCGATGCTCCTGCTTCGATAGAAAGTGCATTGTTTGTATATGCCGGATTAGTAGTGAAACTTGCTACTACAGTTTCCGGATCAATAGGTTCCGAAGTGACCATTACAGTAAGAGTTGCTTCATTGGTTTCTTCATCAGCATTGTACGCAACAAGTCTCGTTGTAAAAGTACCAGCTGTTGCGTAAGTAACGGTTACTTCGTCAGCGGTTGAAGTTTCCTGGTCACCACCTTCAAATGTCCATGCAATATGTGCGGCGTTTGTACTGGTATTTGTGTAAGTAACTGCTGTTCCTGCTTGGATGTTGAGTACATAGTAACCAAATGCTCCAGTGTATTCAGGATTTGTAGTGAAGCTTGCTGTAACTGCATTCGGATCTTCACCTTCAAGTACAATTACATATAGCAATTTACTATTACTCCTTGTTCCATCTGCATTGTACGCAGTAAGTGTTGCAGTAAAAGCATATTGGCTTGGTAAATCTCTGTATGTAACAGTAACGGTATTTTCGTTTGAAGTTGCTGGATCTCCGCCTTCAAATTCCCATGCTATATGATCAGCATTTGTGCTAGTGCTGGTAAATGTAACAGATTCTCCTTGATTGATTCTAACATAAGCAGCACCGAGAATTTCTTCATATTCGGGATTGGTAGTAAAATCAGCTACAGGAGCAGGTTCTACGGGTCCGTCTCCTTCTACAGTAATGGTAATGTTGGTTGGAACTCCTCCTAATGTATTTATACCATTATTAACAGCATCTATAGAAATAGGTAAAAAGCCACCGCTTACTTCTCCATCAATTTCAACTTTCAATTTAAGTTGAAATTCTCCTGCCTGGGTTGGTGTTCCCGTAATATGCATTGTATATGTGCCATTGGCAGCCATCGGGTTTGCACTTGCGCAAGCTGTAAGCCCGGCTGGAAGATTTACAAGTTCGTTCAATGTAACATTATTAATTGAGATAGTCGTACCACTAGCCAAAGAGACAATAGCTCCACCATCTACTGTTGTTGGAATTTTAACGCTTACACACTGGTCAACAGCCTCACCAACATGCAAAACTGGGAAAGTTGTCGGATAAGTAGGTATTACACCTGTTGAATAGTCAGCATCATTTTCGTGCGGAGCACAAGCATTATCGCAAACTGGCATTGGCTGTGCGAATCCGCAAATTGTCATTGCAAATATTGCAATTACCGAAAGTAAAAACTTTTTCATATCTATAAAATTTAAAATTAAACTCCTATTTACATTTTAATAATCCGCTTTACAGAAGTTCCCTTCTTGGTTTCCACCTTAATCATATATTCCGACTTAGCGAAACCTTCAAGGTCGATACTTGCTGCCGAGCAATTTTCGTTTGCAAAGTAAATAATTTTTCCTGACATATCAAGTATTGTTATCGAAACAAGGTCTTCGGATTCGATGTTAAGAATACTGCTTGTCGGGTTCGGGTAAACGCTTACCATATCGTCAATACTATAGTCATTGATACCTACAATACTTATTGTACGGGCAATAGAATCGCGACCGATGCTATTTTCTGCTACAAGTGTAATAAGGTAATCGCCTTCTTCTGCAAATGTTACTACCGGGTTTTGTTCGGTGGATGTTTCTGGTGTTCCATTAGCAAATGTCCAGCTCCACGATTCAGGCAAGTTTGTGCTTAGGTCGTTGAACTGAACCGAGAAACCATTTTCTGTCTGCGTTGTTGCAAATGAGAAATCGGCTTCGGGTTCTCCCGCCTCCGCATGGGTGACGTTAATGTATGAAGTTTCTGTCTTTGTGTTTTCACCGCAAGCATTAGTAACAGTCAACGAAACCGGATATGTACCAGGAGTAGAATATATTACGCGCGGATTTTCCTCTGTCGAAGTTGCAGGATTGCCACCTTCGAAAGTCCATGTGCGAGTTGCCTGATAACCAGTTGAAGTATTTGTGAAATTTACTGCACTACCTGCTGAAATTTCGGTTGCATCAGCTGTGAATCCAGCAACAAGAGGAGTAGCTTCTTGCACTGTAACCTGAATAGCATCCATTCCATTCGGATAAATAAGGTCAGTGTTTACTGACAAAAAAGTTCCACCCGACAATACAGCACTTAATTTAAGTTGGAATGTTCCTGCTTGCATCGGTGTGCCAGTTAGATGTAGTGTATAATAACCGTTTGGAACCCAATTTGCATCTGACAGGCAATATGAAATTCCTTCTGGAAGGCCACCAAACCCTTTCACTTCTATGCCTCTTAAAGTAATTGTGTTGCTTCCTAATCCAACTGCAGAAAGGTCAATAGATTCTGGGCAATGCATAGTAACGCACATATCTATAGGTTCGCATGTACGAATCTCGGGGAAGTTTTCTACTGTAGGTGAATATGGAACTATGCCTGTAGAATATACACCGTTAATATCTGGAGGACAAGATTCTCCTTCGCCGCACACAACCAAAGGTCCGGCACCTGCTGTTTGCGCATTCACTGCAAATGCGAGTGAAATAAATAACACAAATGTTAAAATTTTCTTCATATCCTAAATATTAAAATTTTGCTGATAATGATACTTCAAAGCGGCGAGGAGCGCAAATGTCGCCCGGACGACCACAATATACTTGATTCAAAAGGTTCTTCACATGGAAAGAAAGTTTCGTTTCCTTGTAAAGTTTTACACCTACATAAAAGTCGATGTTCCAGAAGTTTTGCTCGGCAGTCCTAATGCGATAGTCCCAGTAGCCGGGCAGTATTAAAGCGCTCAATACAGCATAGTCGCCAATAACCTCCTCCGCTGGACGTTCATCACAGAACAGGCGGTCAACATTCTTGACCTTGCTTTTCCATACTAGGTCGAAACCAACTTCAAACCATTTTGCAGTCAGGCTGACATCGGCTTTTACTGAATGTTTGTATCTGTATTTCAGTGTTTTGTCGTCGGTTGATGTTGACGGGTCAATGTCATCGGAAATGTATTTCGGATTGTTGTAGGTATAGCCCACCATTGCATTAAGTTCGCCCCATTTGCCGAGCGGACCGGTAATTACGCCCGAAAGGTCAACACCAAAGATGTCGGCGTTTCCAACATTGGCACACTGGAATCCCATCTCGGGGTCGCCAACTTGCCCAAGTTCGTAAGGTTCTCCTGTAAGAGAATTAAGAACGACAAAGCCAAATTCCATCATATTGTACATACGCTGGAAATACACCGCTGCATCGGCAAAGCCTTTCCACTTGCCAAACTTGTAGCCCTGCTTTGCCCCGACTTCTACGCTCCAGCTTGTTTCGGGATTAAGATTGTTGTTCGGGAAAACCTTTACAGCACCCAATGCCATCGAAATGAATTTTTCGGAAACGGCAGGGAATCTGTAGCCCTGTCCGAACGAAGCACGCAGGAAAGTAGCCTCGGCAACCTGATAGTTGACACCTAGACGAGCAACCGGCTTAATCGGAATATTAATGGTATCCTTGCCAAACTTAAGTTCGGTTTTGGTCATTGATGTATCGACCTTGAAATACTCGAATCGTACACCTAGCGAGAACTTCAGTCTGCCATAACGGGCATCGCCCTGTACATACGCAGCAACCTCGTTGCTATAGTGGTTGCTAAACATATTTGATATCACAACCTGATAATTATCTACAGCACCTGCCGAAATTTTCCAGTGTTCCAACGATTTCTGGTACTGATACTCTGCGTACCAAACATCACCAAGGCTGTTTTTCATAGTGTCGTTGGAAATTTCGTTCAATGTGCGGAAGAATCTTGTGCGAAGGCTGTGACGGTCCTCGTTTTTCGGACAGATGTACTGAACAAATGGGTCAACATTTACCCTGTAGCCCTGAGTAGGAGCAGACGAACCGCCAAACATAGTATTCGAAACATACGGCATCGTATCTGATTGCCACATGAAGAAGTCGCTAATCTGATTGAGCATGTAGTTTGCATTTACGCCAATCGAAAGGCCGTCAACCTTTTTGAAGCGGTAACGAAGGTTTGTGTTCAGTCGGGCACGGCGTTCGTATTCGGTATTGCGGAAGCCTTCGTTCTTGTAGAAATTGCCACCCAGAACAAAATCGAAGTTACCAAACTGCTGACTATGCAGGAAACTTGCTCCCATATAAGCAGGATTTTGTTCGTTGCCCCACCATTTGAAACGCTCGTCGGCAGGGTCACCATAAATACCGAAGAATGCATTTACCTTTGTCATCGGTTCTGATGTAGGATATGCAGTACGGATGTTTATCACACCACCCAATGCTTGCGAACCGAACAATGCTGATGAAGCACCTTTCAGTACCTCAACCTGCGAAATGTTCTCGGTGGGAATATAGTTCCATTTTGCATCGGCAATATCGGCCGACATAATGGGCATTTCATCTACCAATATCATAACGCGGCTTCCAGCACCATAGCTCCATCCAGTACAAGAACGAATGCTAGGCTGGTGGTTGTTGACATCAACGCCAGGAACCTTGTTGAGCGATGATTCTATATTATAGGTGTTTTTGTTTTCTATCATCTGAGGCTTTAGGACTTCCATTGAAATGGTGATGTCCTGCAATTTCTGTTCGTACTTACCGGCACTCACAACAACTTCGTCAATGATTTCTGCATCCTGGGCAAGAACTACATTCTTTGTAACATCTGAGCCAGAAATAGTTACATCTTCGTTGTGATTTTTGTACCCTATATAATTGTACTTAACCTTGTAAGAACCAGCAGGAAGTGCAATTTCGTAGTTCCCATCAAAATCGGTGCTTGTTCCTGTCTTTACCTTCTCGTTGGTGCTTGTCACCATGACATTTACACCGAACAATCCTTCCTTAGTTGCCTCGTCTGTTACTTTTCCCTTCAGTTTTGCTGACTGCGAATAACCGTCTGCACATAATATAATACATGCGACAATAGCAAATATGCTTGATAATAAACGCTTTATCATATAGTTTGCCTTTTAACAAGTTGCAAAAGTAATTCATTTTTTCTCTATGGATTGTTTTTGCAGCAAATTTTACTCACAATGCATTGTTCAACACTCAAAAAATCAAATAGTTACAATCAGTTTTCAAAACGATGATAAGCATTAAATTTTAGAGCATAATGTGCAGATTATATTTATTGTTAGTGGATAAATATAATATTATCAGCGCAACACATTGTACAGGCGCAAAATTTTGCGTCTCAACATATATAACCTTAAATTAGTCATGCAAAATTTATGCGACAAGATTGTCATTTCATCACTAAAAAACATCTATTTCGTCACCTATTTTCGACGATATTATTGTATTCAACTTTTTGTATAAATGAATGATGTATAAATTGCTAAATAATATATCTGAATAGTTACTATTAATGTACTAAAAATAGTGTTTGTTAGAGATTTTTTAAAATTTATGGTTTATTGTATTGATATTCAGTTCATTGTGTATTATTGCAAAAAAATCCTAATATTTATGCTTTTCGTATTGAGAAAGTTGTTATTTTTGCATTGTGTTAGAGTATGATTAACACATAGTGTGCAATATGTCGGAGAGCATTTCTCACGCTTTGACGAAAAAATAATGGTGGGAAGAGTGTTATGGCATACCTAAAACAACTTGTGGTTAATGTTTTAATTTTTAGTGACTTAAATTAACGCTTATGAGAAAAATTTTACTTTTGGCAATGTGCGCTTTGGTAAGCGGACTTGCATTGGGACAGGATGCCCATTTTGAATACTCTTCTAACTCTCTCGATTTCGTAAGTTCTACAGTTATTACAAACGAAAACACCTATCAGCAGTATTTGGTTGCAACAACACAAGCAATGGAACTTGTTGTTACGGAATTGGACCCGAACAATTTTCTTGCTCCTAGTACTACAAATTCAAACTACTTCTATATAGGTGACAGTATTTGCATTAACGGTGGCTTTATGGACAAGGATGAGAACATTGTTGTGTACGGCTTTATCTATCCTAACAAAAACGGGTTTATCTTAAAGGTGAAAATGATTAACGGAAGTGCTTATTCTGTTATTTATGCGAAACATCCTAACTCATATACATCTATTATAGATGGTTGTTGGAGTAGGAAAGACTATCTGGGCGTTGTCTCTATGACTTATGATTTCATTATAGGAGATAAATTTATGAGAATCGATAGTGATTTTTCTTATGATAGTAACACTTCACCTTTTATTAGATATATAGATGGTGGTTCTTTTTATTCAGTGTCTTGGGACGATATAAACAAGAAGCATATAGTCTGCGGAAATATGGACGGAAATTTTATTGTGACATATTTCGGCATTGCTAATACTCTGCCAACAACATTAACAGGAAGGTTTACACTACCTACGGGATATACTTTTTCAGAAGGGACAAATCGCGTGGTGCTTTCCGATGTTGACAGCGTGGTGTTCTTGTGCCACGACTTGAGATACAGCAACAACACAGGCGACGGTTTGTGGATAAGCAAGTACAATTATTTGTCGGGACAATTGTATTCGAGCGATATATATAAGTTCGGACTTGAAAAGGTATGGATACTTGACGCAGAAAAAAGTTCTGATTATCTGTACATATTAGGACATCACAACGGTTATGATAATGGAACATTCGAAAGAAAATACATTGCACAGTTCAACATGTACGACAATACTGACTATTCTGTAAAGCTCATGTCGGATTATAATTTGTATCCGACTATAATGCCAAATCCTTTTGGTGTATTTACTCTTACAGACACAATAAATCTTTTGTATCTAAACAATTTGAATCCTAATCCAAACCGTCCGTCTGTTACAGCATCGGGTGCTTTCGCTGGCAATTCTTATGCAGTTGAGGTTTACGACCTAAACTACGAGGAGGATTGTGATATTGACAAGAGCGTTTCTCTATATCCCGTTCAGCCAATATTCAAGATGCTTAAACTTAAGATTCTTAATGACAAATGGATTTCTGCACCTATAGTGTTCTCAACAGCTAACTCTATAATATATTCAAATGATTTATTATGTCCAAGTTCCGATGCTTTGCGCGAAATACAAGATGCACTGAATAATGATTTCGGAAACTATGACAAGTCTTTGAAATGGAACAACGAATCAGTCCGTAATCTTGAGGAAGAAAATATGCCAGAAATCTCGGTACTTGAGAGCGGACTGTTTGTATGCCACAATTTTGGCGGACAATGCAACTTCCAGATAATTGATTTGTCGGGACATATAATGTACGAAGGTGTTACATTCAATGAAAAGTATAACACTGTTTCCGTTAAGACTAATGGTTTGTACATTGTCAGGGTTGTGGATTCCAATGGAAATTTCGTTTCTTCTAAAATTGCAATAATGAATTATTAACTATTAAAGAGACTGCCATTATGGGCGGTCTCTTTTCCTAATTTTATGATTATGAAAAATATAATATTGATAGTTGTAAGTATATTTATATACATAAATTTGTTTGCTCAATTCGGTGGTGGCAGTGGTACCGAATCAGACCCTTATCGTATATATACAATATCGCACCTTGAAGAAATAGGTGATAGTCTAGATAATGGTAACTATCTGTACGATAGACATTTTCGTCTTATGAATGATATTGTTGACGATTCGCTTGCAAATATGCGTGGAGGTAGGGATATTTACGACCAACATGGTTTTGGAGGCTGTTTTCACGGTGGCGGTCATACTGTGGCTTTGAATATAGAAGCAGACGAGGAACATAATGCAGCACTTTTTTATCATATTGGTTCAGTTGATGTTTATGGAATACCCGATGGTCGTGGATATGTAGATTCGCTTACGGTTGTTGGCAAATTATTCACATCTGGCTCAAATAGTTCTCAAAGATCTGGTGCTGGATTTTGTATTGGTAATCGAGGAACTATATATCGATGTGTTTCAAAACTGCAGGTAGGCCATATATCTGGCTTTGGTGGCATTGCTTCTGAAAATAGAGGCAACATAATTTCCTGTACAAACTACACCAATACATCTTTTCCTACTGTTGGAGGAATATGTCTTATGGCTGTATCAAGTTCCAATACCGTAGATTGCGTTAATTATGGTAATTTTAAAATATACGGAGATGCTACTGGTGGTATATGTGCTAAGGTTTTGGCCAGTGAGCATGATTCTACTTACATCAACATAATTGGTTGTGCTAATTATGGCGAAATTTCATCTGGACAATTAGATGCAAGTTCAAGTATGCGAAATGTAGGAGGAATAATTGGTGAATGCAATATAGATGCGCGTATAATAAGCAAATGCCTGATAAAGAATTGTCAAAATTATGGAACGGTACATGCCGATTCGTCAATTTATGTTGGCGGTCTTGTCGGTGGCGAGATAATAGGACCAGTTTTCATAGAAAACTGTGCAAATTATGGAGATGTAATTGGAAAGTATAATGTTGGTGGAATAGCAGGTGAGTATTATGGAAACGACCCCTTGTGGGTTATTAATGAAGGATACACATATCCTACTGGAAGAATTATTAACTGTTTCAATTCCGGACACATACAGGGTGAGTCCGCAGTTGGTGGTATAGCGGGCTCGTTTGCTTCGTATTGCGGTGATACTCTCGCTCATTGCCTGAATATTGGAAAAGTTGAGGGTTCTGCAATATGTTCTGGAAATTACGACTACGAAGGCTGGGATTTGGGAGACAGCATTTTCTACGATTCTAATTACTACGATGCTCAGATGCTAGCCGATACTTCCGCCAATGAAGAAGGAATGTACGAATGGAAATTCACTTCGCAACTCACAGGCGACACTCCCGAACTTCGCGCAATGCTTGGCGATGGCTGGAGTTATGCCGAAGGTCGTTATCCTATTCCGCTGGGTTTGGAAGAAGATTCGCTTGCAATGCTTTTTGCCACACCTATTTATCTGTATGCAGAAAGTGAAGAAGAATACGAAGATGTGGATTTGGTACAGCATCATTTTTTAGTAGGTACGGAGAATGAGGTTTCGTGGGCATCGGGTAGCCGGTTGTCAATAGTTGGCGAAAATGCCACAATCCTTGCATCTGGCAACGAAAATGTTACGGCAAGTTTGGCAGGTTATTCATTTACACGCAATTTAAATCTTATCAATCCAGTAACCATTGCTGAACAGGATTTTGACGATTTAAGAATCTATCCGAATCCTGCAACCGACATCCTTAACATAACATCATCTGAAACAATTTCCGAAATTGAGATTGTGAATGTTATGGGACAGGTTGTTTATCGCACGGAAGTGAATGCAGATAATGCGGTTTGCGATGTGGAAGGATTAAATGCTGGTGTTTATATTGTGATAATTTACGGTAATTCGCGCACTTCGACTATGCTCAGTAAGCGAAAATTTGTGAAAGAATAGAAACTTAGGTATGTTTTATTGTGGTCGTTTTAGAACTTTTTTACATGAAATTTAACTATAAAATTTAATAAATTATGGAAATAAAATCTGTATATGAATTTGCATGGCTGACTACACAGCAAATTGTGGTTACAGCTGATGAAAAAGGTGAAAAAATAATGGGATTCGGCAGTGGATTCTTTTTCCATTACAGAGATCATTTGTTCTTTATTACAGCAGATCATGTGTCTCATCCCAAAGACTTTGATGAAGGAATTAGAATCGGTAAAGACAACTTTGTATGGGTATTCAATAACAAAACAAGTAGTACAGAATTGTCTACAATGCTAACCCCTATTGGAGGTTTGTATTCATTTAATCTGTATGATGTTAATGATGAATTATCTTTTGAGATTCCAGATATGATAGATATTTCATTTGCAATGCTTCCTAACAATTTTAAATATCCATTTCTGTCACATGAACTATGTAATGAACAGGTAGTTGTGCCTGCAGGAAAGGAAAAATTGGTAATTAAATATGAATGTGTGGCAGAACTTACCGAATCCGATTATTGCTTGGTCGAAGGATGCGTTATGTGGGATATAATAGATGGAGTTAGAGTTTTTAGATGCAATGCTGTTCACGAAGATTTAACTTTGGCGAAAATTGATAATGAAGGGGATTATATTCTTAAATATCCAGGACCAATAGATGAAGAAAAATGGAAGGGGTTAAGTGGTAGTCCAGTATTTTCTGACAGTTGTAGGTTGATAGGTATGATAATTAAGGTGTACCCTAATGATAGTACTGTGCGTGTAGTCCCCATGAAAAAGATAACTAATTTGATGGACTATGCGATTACGTATGAGCAATCGTTAAACCATTAAAATGAAGAGGGCGTCTAAAAAGCGATATTCTTTGATATTTCAATATCCACAACTTAATTTTATGCATCTGAGTCTATACCAAAAAACGACTTTTTAGACACCCCCTTTTTGAAGAAAATACATTTGCATTGTAATTATGAAAAATATAATATTGATGAGTATTTCGAATACAAATATTATCAACGGGAGGTGTCTGCTCTATCTCAATTGTATTTTGCATGGAGGCTAAATTTGCCCACTTTAATTTGTGAATTAGTGGGCAAAAGTTGAGCATTGTGTTTTTATATAGGAAATACAAAATGGATTGCAATTCATTATGGGAGTGGTTGCAAGACAAAAATAATCCCTTGATTAATAATTAAAAATTATAAAAATGAATAAATTAGTTTTAATATCAGCCATATTGATGGCATTTGTATTGACATCCTGTGAAAAGGAAAATGTTGCAGAAATGGTTGAGAATAACGCGACTAGCAATGTGAAACATGCTAACTTTGTGCTGATGCAGAAAGGTTATACGGATGAATATGGATATATAGGAGATTTGTATGTTGACGAAAACGATCCGACAAACAAATACTTAGAAATCTACCAACTACCACAAACTAGGCAACACGAAAGACCGTATGACGGGACCTTGCATGCTTACTATACACCTGAAGGCTATCTTGATAGATATGAATGTATAGGAGATCCAACAAATTGTTGGGTTAACAATGGTTGTCCAACATGGTTAACAGGTACAGATCCTATAGTACATGAAAATAGTGTTGCAATTCTACAACCGTAATCATACAAAATAAAGAAATAATTATTAACATAAGCGAGGCACATTTGTGTCTCGCATATGTTACAACTGAAATGTCATGAATAGAAAATTATTATTGATAATTTTATTGTCTATTACGCTTTTTTCGTGCAAAGATAATACAGAACCCAAGGAAAAGTTTGTTTATGACTACGAGGTATATAAAACACAGGACATTATTCTTGCCGATGAAGATAGAAGCAAATTTGTTCAGACATGTCGGCAATTGATTAATATTGACGGCAAAGATGTGTTGGCATTAAATATGGGATTTTGTCATATATCCTTTTATGAATTGGAAAGCGGAGAAAAGATTCACGATATACTTGTTGATTCATCGTATATGATGAGATGCCATCATTTTGTAGGAAAGGATAGCATTTTTATCGGATGTACAAACCTTCATGGTGAAATGGAACTAGAAACTCCGCAGGCATTGAGACTTATTGATTGGGATGGGGATGTGAAAAAAATATATGGATACGATATTGATCAGGATGAACTGAATATTTATAAATACGGCAAAAATGAATTTATTCCGCCACAAAATTACAATTTTATCTTTTGTAGAGGTAGCATAATTTCGTGCGGTACTCGTACTGATTCTTATGGGTTGTTGGGGACAAAAGAGTCCGTTGAGAAACCATTGCCATTAGGAATTCGCATGGATACAAAAGAAAATAAATATCATGTTTCCAAGCACAGAAAATATGCATATATTAAGGAAGGTATGTATTACCCAACATATGTACTTCAGTGGTTAACCAAATCCGCAAACAACCTGCCTATATTCAGGTATCCGTATTCATCATCGGCATTTGAGTGGGATTTTGAAAATGATAGTGTCATTGAGCATTATTATAAATCTGCTTTGGTAGATAGTATAATGCCTCTTCCATATCCTGCTGAATATGGTTACGAAGTTCCGTGTTCTTATGGTCAGGTTGGATATGACGAATGTAATCAAGTATATGTAAGTCCAATATTTTTTAACAAAAATACATATGGAGAAATAAAACATGGGCTAATATTTGCCGACAAAAACTTCCAATATTTAGGAGAAATGTACGACAACAAGTATTTCCCGTCTTTATCGAATAAGGAAATGTTACTTGACATACGCAAAAAGAATGATTCTGTCATTACTGTGAATTATCTTAAACTGGTCAAAACAGACTGCGATTATGATAAGTACATAGATTCATGCAAAACCGTTTTACAGGCAATGAAACAGAAGGTTGAAGACAGAAAGAATGCTTTGAAGAACGGTTGTCCTTCAATCAACTTTGTAAAATCTCAAATGGACATAAAGGAATCCACATATAAGATTTTGACTTTATACGGAGAGGGTTGCATAGGATGCGAGCAAGTCACATTACAAACTCTGTATTATAATAGGGAAGTGTTAAATAAAGTTCCATTGTACATAATTGTTTCCAGTAATAGTGCAAACGAACTTGAGGCATATATGCGAAACAACTGGCTTACATATTACGATAAGGTAGCCAAGGATACAACTGCTATGATGAAAAAAATGGCTAATACAAGCTTCTTGCTTAATCCACGACTTACAATTGTAAAAGATGGCGTTGTAACACTTGATACTATATATCAGGCGCAAGACATTGAAAGTAAACTTCTGCCACAGATTACAGGACCCGATGAACATACAAAATATATGTTGAATGAGGACGGAGAGGTAGTTGTTGTCTATAAGTAAAAATCCTATAAATTAAATAAAGAACGGCTGCGTATGTGGCCGTTTTTTTTTGCACAAACTTTAGCCAATTGAATAAAAAACGGAATCAGATGCTGAAACAAGTTCAGCATGACATTCCGTTTTTTTGAATTATCAAACAACTCTAAACAAGAAACGGCTTTAGAGACTGTCTGCAAGGCAGTTAGCCTGCTGGACTGCGAGCCTGTCAGACATTAAAACAAACTCATCTGCGTTCCGCTATCGGGCATAAATCCATCATCAGTTGCAGGAGCTTCTTCTACTTGTGGTTCTTCTTCCTCTGGAACTTCATCCTCAGGCTTGACAAGCGGTTCGATGAAACAAATTTCCTTAACAGCGTATGTGGTAAGTCGTTTGCCTCGTGCAGTAATACCCTTTACTCCGATAAATTCTTCGGCATCAATGATTTCCGGCTCGCGCTTTTCATCCTTGCCACCGAAGGTTATCTTCAGCTGCGGATGCTTGTCCTCGTTGACGGCAAGCATGTACGAGCCTTCGTATTCCGAAATAAACGACTGCGGTTTTGTCATTTCCAGCACATTGAAACGCTTCAGGTAATAGAAATTCTGCTCAGCATCGAAATGAACGGCTGTGAAAACCTTATCGGGATTGTACTTTTCTATTATCAGAATGTCGTCGTTGTAGTGGTTTGACAGGTCGAAGTTGGTGAAAATGCAGTCGCCTCCATTGGTGACAACGAGAATCTTGTCGGTTCCCGAGAATTCGCCCAAGTACTGTCCGCGTCCATCGACATTCAGACGCAAAACATCCTTGTCGAACCAAATCTTGCGACCACCGAGAGTTGAAATACCTTCCTCCTTCTGCGTAATCTTGTGAATTTCGGTACGAGCGAAAATATTTCCCTGTGCATCGCGGTTCTTTATGGCAATATCCTTGAAATCAACCTCAAATGTGAGCTTGCGCAATTTTGGTTTCGGCTTCAGTTTGCAAGAAATAACTTCGGCTTCACCGTTGGCGTTTGCCTTGAAATACAACAACTTCGAACCTGGAGTTCCCTTGGTGATGTCGTATTCCTTGTCGCGAATAACATTTGTAATTGCAAAACGCTTAATATATGATGTTGCCGATTTTCCATCGCGGTAAACAACATTGTATATGGTACGCTTGTCGTTCTTGCGATAAACAGCCACATGAATGATTCCCTTGCCGAAAAATGCCTTTTCCGCAACCTTCGACACCTGATATGTGCCATCTTCGCGGATGACAATGATGTCGTCGATGTCGGAACAATCGCACACATATTCGTCCTTCTTCAATCCATAGCCCACGAAACCTTCTTCCTTGTTGATGTAGAGCTTTTCGTTTGCAACAGCAACCTCACCGGCATCAATTGAATCGAAGTTGCGGATTTCGGTCTTTCGGTCGCGACCTTCGCCGTACTTTTCCTTGATGTGCTTGTAGTAATTTATGGTGTAGTCAACAATATGGTCAAGGTCGTTCTGTACGGCTTTTATCTGTTCCTGTATTGCTATCAAGTCCTCGTCGGCCTTTTCGATGTTGAAACGGAGAATACGTTTCATCTTTATTTCCAGCAACTTCAAGATGTCCTCGGTTGTGACTTCGCGCATAAGTTTCAGCTTGTGAGCGATAATCTTGGAATGGATGAACTCTACGGCCTCATCATTGGATCCAGCATTTTCGTAAGCTTTTTCCTTGTAGATGCGTTTTTCGATAAACCATTTTTCGAGCGACTGGTAATGCCACTGCTCTTCGAGTTCGTTCATCTTGATTTTCAGTTCCTGACGGAGCAGTTCCAAAGTGTTGCGCACCGAGGCTTCAAGAATTTCAGTAACCGATGCAAAACGAGGCTTGTCCTCCTCAATTACGCAAGCATTTGGCGAAATAGAAACCTGGCAGTTTGTAAACGCATAAAGTGCATCGATGGTAACATCCGCCGAAACTCCTGCCTGCAGTTCGATGACGATTTCGGCATTTTCGGCGGTGTTGTCGTCAACCTTCTTGATTTTGATTTTGCCCTTTTCGTTGGCTTTCAAGATTGTGTCGATGATTCCGCTGGTGGTCTGTCCGTAAGGGATTTCCCTTATGGCGAGAGTTTTCTTGTCAACCTTTTCGATTCGGGCACGGATAAGCAACTTGCCACCACGCTGACCATCGTTGTAACGGCTTACATCAATAAGACCGCCTGTCGGAAAGTCGGGATAAAGTTGCACCGGCTCGTCCCTTAGCACAGCTATACAACCATCGAGCAGTTCGTTGAAATTGTGTGGCAACACTATCGAATTGAGACCTACTGCAATACCTTCGACACCCTGAGCCAGCAAAAGCGGGAATTTTATAGGCAAGTTTATAGGTTCCTGCTTACGTCCGTCGTACGAATCCTTCCAGAAAGTGGTCTTGTTGTTGAAAGCCACCTCGAGTGCGAACTTAGAAAGGCGTGCCTCGATGTAACGCGGAGCAGCAGCGCTGTCGCCTGTAAGAATGTTACCCCAGTTACCCTGAGTATCGATGAGCAAGTCCTTTTGTCCGAGCTGAACCAATGCGCCACCGATTGCTGCATCGCCGTGAGGGTGGTACTGCATGGTTTGACCGACGATGTTTGCCACCTTGTTGAAACGACCATCGTCTATCTGCTTCATTGCGTGAAGGATACGACGTTGCACGGGTTTCAATCCATCATAAATGTGCGGTACGGCACGCTCAAGAATTACATACGAGGCGTAGTCCAGAAACCAATTCTGGAACATATTCTTCATACGGGTAATGGTGACACCTGTTTCAGGGTTCTGTTCAACCTCGATAACATTGGTTTTGTCCTGTGGTATATTCTTGTTTTCGTCGTCCATAATCTATTTTGAAAAATTATGATTCATACTTAAAATGTTCAAGCAAATGTTCTCTTGCAATAGCAATGTATTTCGGATTGCTAAAAAGCGCACTCTTCCTATCGTTCCATTTCGACAGATAACCATATATTTCATCGCAACCAATGTTTCCATATTGCGACATTATATAGTCAACAGATGATAAAAGTTCCAACGCAAAGTCTGAATAAAATCCATCAAGGAATGTTGTAGTTTTTTGGGCAATTGCTTTCAATAGTTCATCATTTTCCACAATGCCAACGACATCCTGATACGAATCGGCAATAAGCAGAAGCGGGTCGAAAGGTTTATTGTTTATGTCGTTGTAATTCATTATATAATTTCCATTAAAAGCATTTAGCACATATTTTACCTTGCCCGAATATGGTCCATAATACTTTGGCTCGTAATGAAGATTGAACAAGTCTGCAGCACCAAACTTTTGCAGAAAATAGCATACCTTTTCGCTTGAAAATTCGGAAACAAATTCACCGTGACGAACCAAATCGAACAAAATAAATAGCAATAAAGCTTTTGCATTGGTTAAATTTATATGTTCTTCCTTCCTTTTCAAGGTTGTTAGTACTTTTTAGTCCTCTTCCATCCTTAGGTTCTCGATAATGAAGTTCTGGCGCTCCTGCGTGTTGTTGCCCATAAAATATTCGAGCAATGCCTTTATGTTGTCGTCCTTCGACAGGGTAACGGGCGACAGTTTCATATCGGGGCCGATGAAGTTCTTGAATTCCTGCCAGTTGATTTCACCAAGACCTTTGAATCGGGTAGTTTCCGAATTCTTAATCTTCTTTTGTGCCTCGTCGCGCTCCGACTCGGTGTAACAGTACCTTGTCTCCTGCTTGTTGCGCACGCGGAAAAGCGGTGTTTCGAGGATATACAGGTGACCTTGCCTGATTATGTCGGGGAAGAACTGCAGGAAGAAGGTTATCAGCAGCAGTCGGATGTGCATACCGTCGACATCGGCATCGGTAGCGATTACCACATTGCGATAACGGATATTTTCGATTCCCTCCTCGATGTTGAGGGCTGCCTGCAAAAGATTGAACTCATCGTTTTCGTAAACAACCTTCTTGGTCTTTCCGTACGAGTTGAGCGGCTTACCGCGCAAACTGAACACCGCCTGAGTGGTAACATCACGGCTCTTGGTGATTGAACCGCTTGCCGAATCACCCTCGGTGATGAAAATTGTACTTTCGTCGCGACGAGGATTGTTGCTGTTGTAGTGAATGCGGCAATCACGAAGCTTTTCGTTGTGCAGACTAACCTTTTTTGCCTTTTCGCGAGCAAGTTTCTGCACACCAGACATTGCCTTGCGTTCCTTTTCGGACGACTGGATTTTCTCGAGCATTCTGTCGGAAATATCCTTGTTCTTGTGCAGATAGTTGTCAACCTCACGCTTAATGAAGTCGCCGATAAACTTGTTTACGCTAACGCCCGACATCGGATAAGGATTGCCGTCAGCATCCTTCTCGGGAGCCATATTTGCAGAGCCGAGCTTGATTTTTGTCTGGCTCTCGAAAGTAGGTTCAATGACATTTATTGCAATGGCAGCCACGATTCCGCTACGAATATCCTGCGGCTCGAAATTTTTGCCGTAGTATTCCTTGATGGTACGGGCAATGTGTTCCTTGAATGCACTCTGGTGAGTACCGCCCTGCGAAGTGTATTGTCCGTTTACAAACGAATAATATTCCTCGCCGTTCTGGTCAGTATGGGTGAATGCAATCTCGATGTCGTCACCCTTGAGGTGAATATGCGGATAAAGCGGTTCCGAATTGTGACGCTCTTTCACAAGATCGAGAAGACCGTTTTTCGAAATGTATTTCTTTCCGTTGAAATTAAGAGTAAGCCCTGTGTTGAGGTAACTGTAGTTGCGGAACATCGTTTCGAGATATTCTTCGCGGAAACGGTAGTGTCCGAAAATTTCCTCATCGGGGGTAAACTCAACGTATGTACCGTTCTTTTCGGTTGTCGGAACAAGGTCATATTCCTTCACCAGTTTGCCTTTCACAAAATCGGCCTGCTTTACCATTCCGTCGCGGAACGATTTAACGGTAAATGTTACCGACAAAGCGTTTACTGCCTTGGTACCTACGCCGTTCAGACCGACCGACTTCTGGAAAGCCTTGGAGTCGTACTTACCACCGGTGTTCATCACCGATACGGCATCTATCATCTTTCCCTGTGGGATTCCTCGTCCGAAGTCGCGAACCGAAACTGTGTTTTCCCTAAGCTTGATTTCGATATTAAGCCCAAAGTGCATACGGAACTCGTCTATTGAGTTGTCGATGACTTCCTTAACGAGGACATAGATTCCATCGTCGGAAGCCTCGCCGTTGCCGAGCTTGCCAATGTACATACCGGGACGCAGACGCACGTGCTCAAGACCTTCGAGGGTGCGAATGTTGTCGTCGGTGTAATTGCTTATGTTGTTGTTTTCTGCCATTGAACAAAAATTTTTGCTTTGCAAAAATACAACACCGCTACGCCAAAATCTGACCTATACCTTATTTTTAATTAACAAAGTGGGTGTTAATTACGATTTTTTGAAAATTAAGGGATTATAAATGATGTGATTTTACACAAAAAAAGACACTGCCCTATGACAGTGCCTTGATAATGTAACTGATGTAAAAAATTGCTTACCGCTTGTCCTGAACGCCATATTTCAACCATTCTGGCTGCAAATAGCGTTGTTTTACGGCTTTTCGGAATGTGAGCATCTGCGACTTCAAATCCGACAGAAGTTTGCTTTTTTCACGACCTTTGAGAGAAATCTCCTTGCGCATAGCGTCAACCTCCTCGTCTTTCTTGCGTAAGGCATCCATTACCTCTTCCATCTTCTTGATACCATCGGCAGTAATACCTAGTTTTTTCACATCGTCAATGTGACTTTTCAGACCGGAAGCAAGCACTTCGGCCTTTTTGATTTCATTTGTTATTGTTTGTGACATAATAAAATGATTTAAATTAATATAAATAATTGAAAATTAGTTCACTGTAGTTTTCCCTCGCGTTCCCAATCTGCCCAGCATCTTTATTCCATAAACAGACCAATACGGGACTTTTTCTATTCCGGTACGCACACGCGGTATGTCCAACAGCAGGAAGGCGGTTGTCATAATTGTAGCGACCCAGATTATTTGACCGTAGATTTGCTTAAGCGTAACTGACATCATGGAATGAAGGAAATAGTTGTTCATAAAATCGCCCATGTCAAACTGTTGCATATTTACACCAGTTAGTGTCAAGCAGGCACCATACCGCGACATGTTGTCTGCCATAAAATGTTGGAAAAGAGATGTATAAAGTCCATATCCCGATGCTCCTGCCAGATACATATGTATAACATTGAATATGAAAAGCGCCATAAAGAAATGCCACAAGTCATGTACGCTCTCATGCAACGACCACATCAGCGAAATAGCCAACACCGCGTAAGCGCATCCACGGAGCATTAGTGCTGGTCGATAACTTTCAATTGGAACATTTACATCCATCAAAAAATACATGCTCACCGAATATGCCACGATACACGCAAACCCGATGGCGAAAAGTTTCCACACTTTCCAACGCTTATGCCCCAACCAGAACAGCGCAATTCCGATACCAGCGAATACGCCAAGCAGCGACCAAAGGCAGAGTCCTGTTTTGGTATGTTCCTCCAGACCGCGTACCTCCGACCAGTAAATCTCCTCCAAAGTATGTTCCGCTCCGAGCAGCAATTCGGCAATAACTGTAACCACAAGAATAGGAACGACATTCTTGTAGCGGAAAATCTCCAACGAAATGTAAGGATTCTTCACTGTCTTTAGGCGATAAAGGATGAACGCCAATAAGATAGCACCTATCGCAACAATCCAACGCAAGCGCGATGAATGCAACCACATAAGATAGTCGCCATATACCAGAAAATAACTGACCATCAGCATCAGCAGACTGATTAGCAAGCCAGTGACAATGTCTATTCCTCGTAGCGACATGCGTTGCGGCATCGGGCAGAAAGGACGGCAAAGCGCGAGTTGCGTAATGACAACAAACGACATCGTTGCAATGGTTATGACATGCATCATCTGCCAGTTAAGGTAAAACGCCACAACCGCAGCCAGCCATGCACTGCCGGTAATTGCAGTAAGCAACACAATATGCAACACAGGAAAGAAAACGCCAAAGTCGCGCTCGGGATTATGCCACAACTGAATATTGCTCATACACTCGAAAGTCCCCTGTATTTTTGCCATTCCAGAAATGAAACAAACTGGCAGCAGAATCGCCATATCCGCCGTGTGCATAGTGAAAAAGTTGCATACCGCCATTACGACTGCCGCTCCACAGAGAAGTTGTTTGTTTGTAAATCGGAATTTCATACGGAAAAGCATTGGAAACCACACCGCCATACCAGCCAAGCCCGTATAAAGAAGCATCAGCAAGTCCTCTGTCATCAGTCCCGTAGTACCACGCACCGCCTCAAGCGCACCGAGATACACACCGCTCGAAAACTGAAAGCAAAATACAGTGACCACATATATCCACGGATGCAGGCGCTTCGGCACCCACTCCCGAAACATCGGCATAACAAAAGGCGTATTCATAACTAGTACTCCACTTCACATTCGACACTATATCCCGCCTTCAGGCGTTCCAAATCTTCGGGAGAATTTTCATCGAGCGATATGCGGACAGTCAGGCGTTGCTCAACTTTGACGAAATTGCCTGTCGCATTATCCACCGGCAACAACGAAAAGGCACTACCTGTTGCATCGGACAAGCATTCGACACGACCTTTGTAATGAATATCTGGGACTGCATCAACATTTATCTTCACTACTGCGCCATCATGAATATTGGGCAACTGACTTTCTCTGTAGTTGGCTTCAACCCATTTCTGCCGCTCGTCCACTATGCTTACAAGCGTTTGCCCCGGATTCACCAATTGTCCGACATTAATATCACGACTGCCGACTACACCACTATGCGTGGCAATAATGTAACAATACGACAGATTCAATTCCGCCAACTCCACAGCCGACTGCGCCAATGACACCGCCGCTTCCGTTGCTGAACGGTTATATCCTTGCTCGTCGGCCATACTGCGTTGCATTTCGATGGTATGTGATATTTGTTCGTAGCGGGCTTTGGCGGAAAGATATGCCGTGTGTGTCTGCTCGTAATGCTGTTGTGAAACGGAACCTGTACGCAATAACTGTTCGCAGCGATAATCGTCCCGTTCCAGATTTTCCATATTCACCTGCGCCTCGTCTTTCATCGCCAGAGTGACATTGATATTGTTGTTTGCAGTACGGACAGAAGAACCAGCCTGTTTGCTTTGCTGATTTGCGCGTGCAAGGTCACTTTTGGCTTGCGCCAAACGCAAACGATACTCGCTATCTTCGATGACGACAAGCGTATCGCCCTCGTTCACATGCTGGTATGAATCGAAACGGATTTCCTTTATAAATCCCTGTATGCGCGTATTTTGCGGTGCAATATACTGGCATACACGAGCATTATCGGTGTATTCGATGCGCCCGAAATGTGTGAATTGAAGAACTACATACATAACCCCTGCCAGCAGTAATACCATTATGACAGTATTGTACAAATACGAACGGATTTTGATTCTATCCATGATAACCCTATTTTTTTGTTAAACAATTAACCTTCTGGAATATTATAGGGCTACCCCTCGCCTTTGCCAAGGCTTGTTTTTTGCAGTATTTTGCCTAATTATAGGCTATATATACTGAAATCGGGTGCAAAAGTAATGTTTTTTAAAATTTTGACAAAAAAAAATTCGCAAAACTACACGCCACCTACGTCAAAATCTGACCGATGTTTATTATTTAGGGCAAATATGCAATTAGAAATAACCTTTAAATTAAATCAAAAATCGCATTACAAATTCTTTTGCCTTGTCTTCTGTGATATTTGACAAACCAGCCTTTGTAATGTCATCGTGCTCCGTAGTACCTTTGCGAATGATATACTTACGCTCATTGCCGTCAATTGTGGCTAACAAATGATAATTGCCTTTGTATGCAGCCTCAATTCGTACATTATCAATGTTATGTCCAAATATGTTTTCAAACGAATAAGTTCTCTTGACATTGACCAATCCCCACGCGGAAAGATGCTCCGACAGACAATTTTCTATCCGACCTATCCATTCTTCCCCGACACCGTTCTTTTGCGCCAGCGACCTAAATGACGATACCGACTCGGCAACTTTTCTGATTATGGATTTAGGCGCACGAATACCAGAATCGTGAGCAAAAGAGATAATATCTTCGTAACTTATATCCCTAATTTTGCCGCCAATCGACAAACAATGTTCCTTGTTTGGCAGATAACCGCCATTGTCGAAGATATAAGTCATGTCGTAAGCGGGCGAAAGTCGCCAAACGCCATTGCGATTCATAATAAACGTAAAGTTCTTGTTGTGGTCATCTGTGTTGTTGGCAAGTATGTTGAACACAAGTCTGCGGTACAACTCCTCGCAGTCCACCTCAGGAAGGTGCAATTTTCTGCATACCGACATAAGTTTTTCATAACTGTCGGCTTCGGGGTCCATCGCAGCCAAAGTCTGTATATGCAGTTTGCCGGAACTATCCCTGTCGAATCTTTGGGTAAGAAAATGTTTCGTTCCCTCCACATCAAGAAGTTTGGATTCCATCATATTAATGCCCGACAACAAAGCCATATCGTAATATGTTTGCTCCAGTTCTGCCGAGGAGCGTAACTTATCACCGAATTTCAACAGATAATAGTCGTATTCTGGATTAATGTCAATTTGTCCCGAACGAATTTCGCCAGTTTCCCTATTAATGGCAATTATACCCTTTGGTTGACGTCCGCCCGCAGATGTTCCCAATGCAATCAACGACTGCAAGGTAATTGACTCTTCGGAAAGTATTTTCACATTTTCACGTTCAATAGCAATCCTTTCGGCAAGGACGGATAGTGCTTTTAGGTCGATGTTGCCTGTAATTGTATCTCGCTCAATTTCTGGCACGAACTCCAATGCTCCCATTCCACGTTTACCGATGAAAGCCAACTTCTCCAAAGGTGTAACGCTATTCTCCGAGAGATGATTGTCCTTTCGCCATTGTTCAAAGAGCAAATTGCCCCAAGCGTCGGGCAAAGAGTCGGCAATGAATGAAGGCAACTTTTGGTATATGCGTTCCGTTTCACCGAAAATTGCACGGGTACTTGATGGATTATATATGGATGCCGTCAAAGGCGCAACATCTAAATTTCCACGAAGAAATTCGGGATTGTATGTAAAATAGGACAAATGCCGGCTATCGTGCCATGCTAGCCGACCGATTTCCACGCCCCAAAGGAATACTTTTAGCATCTGTTTCATAATTTGTTATGCCGCACGCGTTGCGTTTTTTTATTGTTTTCTTTGTACAAATAAGGTGATTCCGGCTGTTCGGGCATCAGCATATCAAGGTCGTTAATGCATCCAACCGCTTTCAAAAGCAAAAGAAAAGTGCCGAGCGAAATATTATTGGCAGTGCCGTTTTCGAAACGATGAATCGTCAGAATGGACAGTCCTGTCGCTTCTGCCACTTCTTTCTGTGTCATATTGGCTCTCAGACGATAATCCTTAAAACGGATTCCTAATAGCCTTACCAATTCCGGTGATGAATATTTAGAATAATCATTCATTTAACTTTAATTATATGATAATTTAACTATTAAAAATAGCATTAATATTACATATATGTAAATTTATTTTGCAAACATACAAAAAGTTTTTTAATGATGATGCAAAAATTAAAAAAGATAATTTCAATAAAGCGGGTGTTTGTTGCAATGTTTTGAAATTAAGTATATTACAAACGATATAATTTTACATCATACAATTTTACATGATATAGTATTGTATGATATAATTTTATTATATTCGCAAAAAATTTGAAACATGAAGATTCCATTTGCAAGCGGGAAGATATTGGAGGACAGAGACTTCACTGCTAGAGAGGAAGAAATTGTCCGTCTGAAAACGAATTTCCAGTCACTAACCAATACGGTTGTTGTTTCTCCACGTCGTTGGGGAAAATCATCTATGGTGGCTAAAGCCATAAAATCTTTCAAGACGGAACAAAACGACTTTTTATTTGTAAGAATGAATATTTTCAAATGCGCAACGCCACAAGAATTTTATGCCGTTTTTGCGCAAAAAATTATCGAGGAAATTTCACCTTCTGCAGAATCGCTTCTTTCAAACGCCAAGGAGTATATTTCTCACTTGCTTCCAAAGTTGACTCTTTCAGACCAAACAGGAAAATATGAAATCTCTTTGGGCATAGACCTGAAAAACAATCCTATTGAGGATGATGTTTTGGACTTGCCACAGCAAATTGCCACACTAAAAAATAAAAAGGTTGTTGTCTGCATTGATGAGTTCCAGCAAATTGGGGATTTTTCAGACACGCTAAAATTTCAAAAGATACTTCGCAGCCACTGGCAGGGACAATCTGATGTCGCATATATACTTTGCGGTTGTAAAAGGCATATAATGATGAACATCTTCGATGGAAGCGACAATCCTCTTCATCACTTTGGAGATGTGATATATCTGCAGAAAATAACCAATGACGAATGGAAAAAGTTTATTGTTGGCAGATTTAAGGATACTGGCAAATCCATTTCAACAGACCTTGCCTGCTACCTTGCAGAACAAGTTGAAAATCACCCATATTATGTCCAGCAACTTGCACAATACACATGGTTGCGCACAATAGACTTCTGCTCAAAAGACATAGTTGATGAGGCCTTGCAGACGATGATGAATTCGCTCAATTTGCAGTTTGTCAACATAATGGATTCATTAACCGAAAAGCAACGAAATTTTTTGTGTGCAATATGCGACGGCGTGGTAAACTTCTCTGCTTCAGACACTCTATCCCGCTACAAACTTGGCACCAGTGGAAATATTCGCATCATAAAGGATGCATTAAAAAAACGCGACCTTATTGATGAAACAGGCAAAGACATCCAAATCCAAGACCCGATTTTTAAATTGTGGATTATTAGAGAGTTTGCCAAAATGTAATTGATAATATTGTAGATTCCTAAGGGTGATAATTACGGAAATGTGCGCCAAATTCATAGAATACTAGGTTCGCACTCTGTAAACATTATCTTCGTGCAGAAAACCTGCTGGTCGCCAACTTTTCCTTCGATTATGGATGAGCGGACAATGGGTTTCCCCAATGCATCAACCAAGCCATCGGGATCCACGTCAATCATGTATATATCAAGAATTTCGCCTGCGTAAGTTTCATGATTAAAAGTTATCATCACATCCGCAACAGACATTTTGCACATTTCGTCACAAGAGAAGCAGTCGGTGGCATAATGGATATAACGTGCATTGTTGGTATGCGCATTAAGGTCGATGTCGGAATAGCCCAACTTAACGCTTTGCACCAAACGAGGTTCCGCGGTACGAGGCATCATGACTTTCGGCGCAGGTTTTTCAAGAATGTCTTCGTGACAAGCAGAATCCTCGGGAATCATGTCAACAAAATCCGCTATTCGCACCATCGATCTCTTAACAGTATCAAGCACCACCCACGAACTTGTGCCAATAACCTTTTGAAAACCATTGATGTCGCAAATAGAAAAATCCCTGATAAAAAAGGGGCCGACAATACCTTTGTGCCAGGTCGAAATCACAAGTTCATCTTTCCATCGAGGCATATCCACAAACCTGAAATGCATACGGGAAAGCACCCATGCCATGTTCTTCTTAATCAAATCACCGTATCCGAAACCAAGAACATCGGCTGCACGAGTTGCCATCTCCTGTGCAATATTCATAAAAGCTACTGGCCTGATTCTCAAAGTAGAATCGACATCATAACAAGGAACCACATCCATCACGATGTACTTTCCGCCAATCAATTCGTAATCCTTCACCATACCAAAAATCTTACCGACAAAAGTAAACAAATTTTCGTTACTTTTGTCTCCCGTATGGACTATGAAAAATATATGAAAATTGCCCTTCAGGAAGCGCGCGAAGCAGAATTGGAGGGGGAAGTACCTATCGGAGCTGTTGTTGTTTGCGGAGACAAGGTAATTGCAAAAGCGCACAACCTTACCGAACACCTGCACGATGTGACAGCTCACGCCGAAATAATGGCAATTACAGCCGCCGAGGATTACATGAACGCAAAATATCTAACCGACTGCACTTTGTTTGTGACCGTAGAGCCATGCGTAATGTGCGCAGGAGCAATAGCATGGGCACAATTAGCCGAGGTAGTGTACGGCGCAAAAGACGAAAAACGCGGGTTTTCGATGTATTCGAGCCAAATTCTACACCCAAAAACAAAGTTGACCACAGGAATCCTTACAAAAGAATGCGAAAATATTATGAAAGATTTTTTCGCTAAAAAAAGACGCTAAACCATTTTGCAATCAATCTATATTATTGTTGTCCGCTAAATCCAGTCAAAGTCATCCGGAAAGCTGAACGAACAGCAAAAGGAACGTTGCTTGTGAGTTCGCTTGTCCGGAACGTTGCTAGCAACCTCACGAAGTAATCTACTCAGTAATAATCCGTTAGCAGATTACAGATAGCAATCTTCACAACGCTCCACATTCCGTATCGCGTGAATGTTTGCTTCGCAGATGCTTTTTGCGCCTTAAGCAAACAAGTTTGTTCTGCCTTCGGCTATCAAAGCATTACGACTAGCTTCCGTACCTTTAGCTCACGCAGTGAAGCAAGTAAATGACAACTACTGCTACCTAAATGTTCTTGTAAACAAATGATAATAATAGACTTACAATATGAGTCAGATTTTTTAGCGGACAATAATATTTACCTAAATATCGTTACCCTCCGTGTCGCAACCTTACCCTCGATGGAAATTATCTGAACATTGTACAGGCCAGAATTCCATCCATCGCAATGGATTTCAATATGTTCGGATTCGTTGTTTTCGATTTCGTCAACAATCTGACCAACTGTATTGTATATCCTTACCGTTGCAATCTGTGAGCCTTCGATGAAGAACTGACCGCTGGTCGGATTAGGGTAAACGCTCAGGTTGTTTTCTGTCCATTCGGCTATGTCATCGACAAACAGGCACTCCTCGTTGGATAATGCTACCATCCTGTATTCGCATACCGACTTAACCCAGTAGCAATAGTATGAAGCAGAGTCTACCTTGTCGTAATAGGAGGTTTCGGTTGTCAATCCAATTGGCATACCATTTCTGTAAACCTTGTAGCTGAACGCATCGCTGGTTCCAGTCCAGTTGAGTGCAACAGAGCTTCCGATTGCTTCAACCTTCAGAACAGGTGATTCTGCGCATATTCCCGGAACTATCCTCATGCAGGTTGTCGATGAAATTTCGTTGCACAGGTCATTTTCTAGATAACCAGTAATTGTATAACAGTAGTTGGTTTCGGGAGCAACATCCAAATCTATGTAAATGTTATCGTATAGAACTTCATCCACGGCGTTGTCATCCCTAGTGATGCGGAAATATTCAACGCCGGCAGGTTTGTTCCATTCAACATAAATTGCGTCTCCGTCGCTTTCGGTTTCCACCATTATGTAAACATCGCATGAAGGATCATAAATGTCGGCGCATACGGTTTCTGAAGCACTCGACATGCAGGTGTATTCGTCAACATACATTGTCCTTACATTGAAGCAATGTTCACCAGCCGAAAGTCCTGCAATTGTTATAGTGTTTTCTGTGGTGGTGTCGATTGCAAATCGGGAGTTGTCGCAGAAAACAAGGTAGGATACCGAATTGTAGTCGCCTTGTTCAGTCGGTTGCCATTCCAAAGTGACTGAGTTGGCTGCATTTGTTACGGCAGTAAGTTGTTGTACAGCCTCGCATTCGGGAGCGATTGATGAAACAGAAACATTCAAGTCGCTCGACTGGTTTCCTACAACAGCTATACGGTATCTTATGGTGGCATTGAAGTCGCCAACATTTGTCGTATATTCCTGCATATTAATTGTCACGCTTTCATTTGGCAGAAGTTCTCCGCTCTTTCTATCGGAAATAACAACGCTATTGGTTTGACCAATTTCGTATGTTGCGATGGTGTTGTTGCCCAATGGGTTCTGAACATCGGCAAGCAGGACGAACTTGCCATCCATTATCTGCTCCGATGCGCAAATACCGCCAGCAAGCGATGCATCACCAAGTTCTATGTCGTCAAGATAGTGAGTCTTGTCGGTGTATTCGCCACTACTGATGCTGAACTGACGTATGCATGCCGACGGACCGTTGTCTTCCGAGGTCTGCGAGAACAACCACAGATAAGGACCGTCTGGCGACAGGTTGTCGTATGCCGAACTGTAAACATTCATCAAGTCATCGCGGATTTGCGTTGATACGCCAGTAGCGGTGTCGATAGTGAAAAGCGAGTTCCAATCACCAGCAAGCAGGTTTCCATTCTGTCTGTCGAACGAGCAGTGACGGATGTTACTAATGTCGGTCGTTATGCTATCAACCAACATCTGGTTGTCGAGGTCGAGTTTGAAGATAATGTTGGTGGTTTCTGTTCCATAGAAATATCTTCCATCGTATGACAAATTCCTAATCATACCGACATTCTCAATATAGAAGGTTTCAATGTACTCGCCATCGGGAGTGTAGCGGTTGAACTCACCCGGACGTTGCCACGACGAGGTGTAGATGAAGAATCCATCTGTTGTGATTGCCTGTTCGGCATTGAACTGGGTTGTGAAAGTCTGAATGCTGTCCCAGAGTGCCCGCGAATTTCTGCTGCGGTGGAAATCTTCCTGTTCGGGCAGAAGTTCAAGGTTATCGTAGTCGGTAACAGAACTCCAAATTAGCGGTGTTTGACTTACATTGCTAATGGTTATAGAGTCGTTGTGTGCCAGATATGGGTAAGTCGTTGCCGAAATGTCATTGACGTTCGTTGTAATCTGAGGCATAACCAGTTCGATATTTAATACTGTATCCGTTTGAATGTCAATCATTTCGTTATATGATGCATATCCAGTTGCCAAAACTTTCATCACCCAGTTTCCTCGAGGAACCGACAACGAGTACTCGCCCTCGGTGTTAGTCCTTGTAAACTCGGTGCCAATGGTTACCCTTGCATTTGGAATTGCTGTACCAGTGCCGGCATCGGTTATTATACCCGAAACTATTCCGTAGCAGTCGTCAAGGTCGATAAGGTGTACTGTTACAGTCGAGTCGCAACCATTGACATCGACGAATGTCTGTACATAGTCGCCTAGTTCGGTGTAGGTTTGCCCGTTCCACTCGAATACCTCACAAGCAGTCTGCTCTAGTTCAACTCTCGGCGGATGGTTCAATGTGAGGTGCAAACTATATGCACTGTCGGCATACTCTTCATAGAAGAATCTGCGGACATAATCACCACTTTCCGTAAAGGTTGTATCGTAGTATGTGTAATCGTCACCGCATAGTGTTATGGTGTCGAAAGCGGCATATATTGTTGTTCCTCTTATACAACGAACGCTATTGCCAACTTGCTTAAGTGCGAAAGCAACATCTAAACTAGTGCTGGAATACACAATGTCATAATTTGCTACCGCGTTTACCATTCCATCTATAGTTGACAAATTTGTCTCTGTAGTTGTCCAAAATGATGCTTCTTCGCCGAAATGTCTGAAATCACCATAGAATCCTCCAGCAGGCAAAGCATTGAAACCACTGGTGCTGAAATAGTACGAATCAGTAAGTTTGCCACTGCTCCACAAATAATCTTCACCTGCCATTTGCGCTCCTGCATCATCAAATAAACCACTACCGAGTTCATTATTAAGTTCTTGCCATTCTGCATCGCTTGGCAAGTGCCAGCCATTTGGACAGATGCCCTGTACACCGCTTGGATTCATGACACTGCTATTTTCGCCATATATTGCGGCCGACCAGTTATAGATATAACCATATCCCTCCACGTTGTTTCTGCTATTGTTCGGGTAATAACGATAAGGTTCTGTTTCGCTTTCTGTAAATCCCGTTGGAATTTCGCTCGTTACCAATGGAACATTGCCTGCATACCTCAAGTTTTCGACCATCCATTTCTGGTTGCCGATTATTATCGACTTGTATTCGGTATTATCACGGTCATCGATGAAAGTGCCGTAGGTATAAAACGCAACGGTGTCGCTTAGTCTGGTTCCGAATGAGTCGGTGGCTTCTGCGACGAACCAGTACCGAGTTTCGGGTTGTAGGCTATCGAAATATGCATAATAGTAGTGGTAGTCGCTTTCTCTGTTAATCACAGTCTCCATTGTTAAGTTATCCCTGTCAGTACCACCGTACAAATACATTTCCGGTTCTACTTCATCGTCATATTCAACATCCACTAGAATCTCCATATAATCAGTTCCGCGGTAAAGAGGTCGTCTGATTGTTACTTCTGGCGGACCTGCTGTCCTGAATCTCTTGACTTCGCCGTACAAAGTAGTGTCGGCAGTAGAGGAGAAAGCCATATAGTAATAACTTCTGCCCGGTTCAAAGTTATTATCTGTGAATGAGAAATTCCTTGACTTGTATAGATTTGCATCTACCACTACATTTGTTGAGTCGGAAAAGTTGGGCTTGGTGCTATATACGAATCCACATTCCTTGACGTATGACAAATATTGAGTCTGGTAACTATACGAACCGTTTAGAACGACATCTGGTGCAGCATCCAAGTTGGCATCGTTGGTATTTACAGGTACAAGTTTTGGCGAAATTACTAGCAAAACAAATGTTTTTGTTATGCCTTCGTATGTTGCGGTAAGTGTTACTTCCACATCTGATTCACCCAACCTTGGACGATTTACAGTTGCTGTTTCTCCTGATATTGAGATGATATTTGTATTGCTTGACAACCATGTTACATCATGTCCAGATATTGATGTTGGTAGTGTGAAGTCGTCCATTACAGCGGCTGCCGCGTTGTCTGGCTGGAAATACAAAGGTATTCGTGCGGCTGTTGTTCTATTGTCTTCTGGTACTCCAACAGGCATCGGGTAAAGCCCATCGGTATATGACCAGTTTGCTGCCAACGACGATTCGAGAGCAGAACCGACCACTTCAGTTGTTTCCAAACCAGTACCACGCGAAGCATACATAAGTCTATAATATTCGTTCCTCATGTCGCAGACCTGTCTGTCGAAGAAATCCGTTACATTAGGATTATTTTCATCGGTTGTACCAGATGTAGCATATACATAAGTGTAATAATTGCCATTATCACTTACTCCAGAGAATTGTGATACCGAAACGTTATTGTTCAAGTAGGCAATTCCATTGCCAAACATGCCGCCAATTTGCATCGAAAGGGCAGGGAAAGATCCGTAGTTTGCACAGTTGCTGATTGTAAGCGCAGCAAGCGGATTATATCCTACAATTCCGCCAATCGATACAAAATCGCAACCTTGGTTTGTCGCGAATATTTCAGCAATGTTCATACATTTGTCAACCAGCACGTTTCCGTCCCCAATGCTGGCAATAATTCCTCCGGCCATTTCTTGGGCAGTTACTTTTCCTGCATTGAGGTTGGAAATCAAGGCTGCATCCAACATCTGCCCATCGCGCAACGAGTTCCGGTGCAGCATATTAACGTTAATGTTGGAAGGCAAGGTTGCTTCCAGTATTTGTCCAGTGATACCGCCGGCATATACGCCCTTTATTACGGCATTGTTGGTACAACCCGACACTAAACCGCCTTCCATTGAACCTACTATACCTCCAACCCATGCGTATGAATCCGCTGATACTTCTATAGTCAAGTTGTTTGTACAATTGACGATGGTGTTGTTTATTGAGTTTCCTACAAATCCACCAAATTTTCCGCTGTTAGGTGATGTAATTTTCTTATTTTGAGTTGCAACCAAAGTCGAACAGTTGGATATTACGGACGACTTTGCACTTAAGCACAAAGCCCCGTATGATGCTACATTGGCTTCTATTTCATACGATACAGGAACTAGGATATTAAGACTGTCTATAGTAGCATTTTCGATGGTATTGAATGCAGTTGGCGCACCAATCTGTTCATTGAAGCGGATGGTGATAGTATTTCCGTTACCGTTCAGATGACCGCTGAACTTGTCAACTACAGTATTGTTGCAGTAGGCAAGGTCGATGTCGGCAGTAAGTTTGAAATATGTGTCATCACCACAATTGTAAATTTCAAATCCCTTGTAAGTCGATATCGATTGGTTTTCCGACTGTTGCATTGCTTCTGCAAACAGCGCCCATTCCTCGGCATTGTCGATGGTGAGCGGATTGTCGATGGTACCGTCGGTGTCGTTTGACTTTGTACGGAACGTAACAATGTCGCCGAAGACAGTCCTGTCGTCGTATTTTGCAAATGCACGGTAGTAGTAGTTTGTCTGCGGAGTAAGACCGGTAAGTTGGGAAGTGAAAGTATTTTCGCTGTATGCCATGCGCAAGGTATCAAGTAGTTGGTTTTCGCTTTCACCGTAAGCAAATCCCACCTGGGTGATTTCTGTTTCCCTGTCGATGACTATTTCGGCGCCCAAGGTTGCAGTTGTAGAGGTGTGAGGTGCTGTAAGTGTTGTAACTTCGAATGGCGGCAATTTCCTTACCATAACGTTATCTACTGCGGCTGGCGGACTATATCCTCCGCTTCCATCGTTTTTCCAGAAGAATGTCAGGTAGTAAACACCCGAATTGATATTCAATTTGGTTTTGTTGTGCTTCCATCCCATTTGTTCCGACATTACACCCGCAGTGCTTATGTCTATCCAGCCAGTTGGTGTAATGTTGTTGGTTTCGCTCATACCGTTGTCTGTGCCACCTGAAAGATTGGGATGAATTGAATCGGGAACTAGGAAGGCTCTTAAAAGATCCCAATTGCCTTCTCCTCTTATACGCCTGTCGAAATCGAACTGATATTTGTCTGTATCGGTTATGTTTATTTTGCGATAAGCATAGACGTATGATGTAGCACCGGTGTTATACGTATAATTTTCTCCACCATCGTTGGATATGTACAATGATTTTTCGCCACCGTTGTTTACTGCTGTGCCTATGTGCCACTTGTTTGTCTGTCTGCCGTTGCTGAGTATCCAGTTGGCATTTTCTTCGGAATCCTCAAAGTCGCAGATATAAGGTTCGTAGTCAATATCCATAGCAGTCAGTTCCACCTTGTAAACAGGGCGGATATGCATAGGGATAAATCTGCTTTCGTTTCCCACGCTGAAACTTGGGTCTGACTCAGAATCTCCAGAATAGACATACATATAACTTGCCGTTGACGGATTGTCGGTGTATAGCGAACTTGACCAAAATTTTGCTGTTTTTGAAAGTCCGTCGTCATAATCGGCAGGGAGGAAGATGCTGTTGCCGTTGCTGTTACTTGTTACTAGCATTCCTCTTATTCCGTTAATTGTAATCCAAGTTGTGTTGCAATTATCAATAAGTTCCTGAATGTCTGCCTGCGACGGCATGATCCATTCTTCGCCCCAGTTAACAACAGCGGCATCGTCGTTGGCTTCGAGAGTTGTCAAGCTGTCGGTAAAGCCTCCGTTGCCATATTCTGAATTGTTGCAATATTTTGTGAGGGAGTTATAAGCACCATTGCAGTAGTTATAATTGTCCCATTCGTAATTGTCCTTGGATGTTGTTTCGCCCCAAGCATATTCAGTACCTAACTCTTCGGTGGTTGTTGCTCCAATGTTGGTGCTTGCCCACATTGTACCGCTCGGCAAACCGAGGTTGACATAGTAATGGTCGCCCAGTTGTCCGTTTAGCGTGGAGAAGGATTTGATTTCACTGTAACTAGTGTAGTCGCTATTGGTTGCGTAAGCACGGTAGTAGTAGGTAGTGCCATTTGTAAGACCTGTAATCCCATAAGAAAATTCGTTTGTTCTGTCTTCGCTCTGTACGGTATCGGTAAGGTTTGAACGGCTAGTACCATACACGAATCCGCGTTCGATAATTTCAGAACTACCAATGTTGAGAATGCGTCCGTGGAGTGTTGCCGATGTGAGTGTTATATCGGTGGTGAAGTTGGCTGCTACTGTTGGCGAAGGACGGTAAACTGCGCGAATAGATTGTCCTTCGTAGCGGGAATTGTTGTCTATGAGGCAATTGCCCGAATAGAAGAGGAATCGCCATGTGTTGGTCGGTATGTCTGGTTTAAGCGACGAAGGCCAGAAGGTACCGTAGGAACCAACATCGCGAAGACCATTTTCTCCGTAGGTACCGGCAGCGGGCATAAAGATGGAATTGCCATTGATACGGCTTGTGAACAACCTTCCATTCACTCCATTTATGGATGTCCATGTAGAATTGCAATTATTATACAATTCCTCCATTTCCTCGTGTGTAGGCATACGCCAAAACGAACCCATATTGACATTTGCGACATCGTCGCTTGCTTCGAGGGTTGTCAAATCGTCTGTAAAACCATTGTCGCCATATCCAGGGTCACTACAATATTTAGTAAGACTGTTAGCAGAACCATTACAATGTTGGTATGTGCTCCAATCGTAGGCGTCTTTTGGTTCTATTTCGCCCCAAGCATAGTAGTTGCCGAAGTCTTCGGGGTTGGTCGCACCAATATTCGCTGTTGCCCAGTATGTATTGCTTGGCAGTCCAAGATCAGCGTATGTGTAGCCATTTAACAGACCATGTGTTTTTAACGACTTTATTTCTCCATAACCTGTACCATCGCTATTGGTTGCGTATGCTCGGTAGTAGTAGAATGTGTTAGTATCAAGTCCTGTGATTTCAGCAGAAAATTCATTGTTTTCATCTGTGCTTGTAATATTTTCTGTAAGGTTTTCAGGGTCTGTGCCATATTCAAATCCGCGTCCTGTAACATCGGAAGCTCCTTGATTATGTATGTAGCCATTCAAAGTTGCATAATTAGCTCCAATATTTGAGGCTGGCGATGTAACAACAATAGGATTTATAATTTGTTCTATATGGATATTATCAATGGCAGCGGGTGGCATGCTTCCAACACTACCATCGTTTTTCCAGAAGAAAACGAGATAGTATGAACCTGCTTCGAGTGTTATCTCAGCATAACTGTGTTGCCAATCAGAATGACCATTTAACGTTGACACATTTCCCGCGTCCATCCATCCTGATGGTGTATTGTTGTAGCTTCCCGACATATTATTGCTTGCACCTGCCGATAAGTTAGGATTTAGCGTGGTTGGGATAATAAATGCTCTCAATAGGTCATAGCCACTTTCTCCGTTTGCATGCCAGTCGAAATCTATTGAATATAAACCGTTATTGTCTAAATTTATTTTGCGGAAGCAATATACATACGATATTGAGCTAATGTTGTATGAGTTGTTTGTGCCTCCATCGTTGGAAATGTACAATCCGGTTTCACCTCCATTGTATGCAGCAGTACCTATGTACCATTTGTTTGTTTGGTTGCCATTGTTAAGTGTCCAGTTGACATTTTCGTTTTCATCTTCGAAGTCGCAAGTATATGGCAAGGTGATGGGTGTTTGCTCGGTACGGAAAATTATGGGTTTCCAAGCGCTTTGGTCATCGTCCGAGCAGAATCCACGTACATATATATAATATATAGTGTTAAGGTTCAGTCCTGTTAAAGAATAGGTAGAATCAGTTACCGTTATAATATTTCCCGAAACATTGAGTTCTTCTTGTTCCTGTTCTCTTGTAGAAACTATAATATTCCAGGTCTGGGCAGTACCATAATCGCTCCAGCTTATAGTGGCCGATTCGGTTGTAATTTCTGTTGCCCGCAGGTTCGTTACCATCTTGCAAGTTGGGCACGACACAATGTGCGTTACAGACGATGACATAGCACCGGACCCTGAGAATAATACTTCTCTATTAGCATCAAATATATCGTATGAAATTTCGTCAGAATATTCACCTGAAACGTATTCGAACCTGATTTCTCTGCCATCACAAACTTCAAGATAACCTATTTCTGAATCACCATTTTCAAGTGTCAAACTTGCAATAACTATCCCTGATTCTTCGTCAACGACATTGATAGCATTGCCTGTCCAACCGTCACCATAACCGTCATAAAGTGCGTAGATTATTTCACACGAATTTTCTAGGGGACAAGCCTTAGTAGTAAACGTCGCTGTTTTCCAGTCGCTTTTGTCGTCTGTCGAACAAACTGCGCGTACATATACATAGTAATTTGTAATAGTTGTAAGTCCGGTTGCGGAATAGGATGGTGATGTTGTTGCGACAGGAACAGCAGCAGCAAGTTCTTCATCATTAAATTCTGTTTCTGAAACAATTATTTCCCAACTTTCGGCAGATCCAAGTTCTGTCCAGTTTATTGTCGCCGATTCTGTTGTAATGCCTAACACGCTTATATTGGCTACCATCGGGCAGGTTGCTTTCATAATGCTGATATTGTCAATAGCTGCAGGAGGATTGTTTCCACTTTCATGGTTAATATCGTCCTCACTGACATTTTGCCAATAGAATACGAGTATATATTCACCCGGTTCTATATACATTTCCTTCCTGCTGGTTTGCCATTCCGATTCTCCAAGCAATGGTTCCCCGTTTTCCGACACTTCTATCCAACCATCAGGAGTGGCATTGAATATGCTATTATATAAATCCAACATTCCGTTATTATTGCCACCAGAAAGGACTGGGGACAAGGTATCTGGAATTAAGAATGCGCGAAGTAGGTCAAGTTTATAGCCATAAAAAATAAGGCCTACCGCACGCCAGTCGAATTTTATCTGATAAATGGCTGATTCATCGATTTGTATGCTACGGTATGCATATACATACGAAGATTCTTCATTATTATATGTATTACTTTCCCCGTCGTATGAAATATAAAGACCATTGTTGCCTCCGTTGTTTGCACCAGTGCCTATGTACCAACTGTTTATTTCATCGCCATTATCAATAAGTATCCAGTTGGCATTTTCGGCGTCATCCTCGAAGTCGCAGGAGTAAATTAAATTCTGTCCAAACGAAGTAAACGCTATGAAACACAATAATATAGTACAGATTGCTACTTTTGAAAATAAAATATGGGATATGTACTCTTTTGTTTCCCTCTTATGTAAAATCCTCATTGTAAAAATTTGCAATTAAAAACGGACAAATGTAATAAATTTTAACAAAACAAGGATTTAAATATAGAAAAAATAATTATTATTGTAGCATCGCAATGCGTTGCGATGCTACAATAAGGGATAAAACATTTTACCTAAAAATCGAAACCTTCCTTGTTGCAACCCGACCTTCCGCTGATACTATACGGATATTGTACAACCCAGGATTCCATTCATTGCAGTTGATTTCTATTCGTTCGGATTCGTTGTTGTCAAATTCTGCAACAAGTTGTCCAGCAGCGTTATAGATTCGTACCTTTGCAATCCGCGAACCTTTAATGAAGAACTGTCCGTAAGTCGGGTTCGGGTATATGCTCAAATTGTCATCTGTCCATTCTGCAATACCATCGACATCCACACATTCCTCATTGGAGAATGCAAACATGCTTTGTTCGCATACGGATTTAACCTTGTAGCAGTAATTGCCACTATCACCAGCTTTGTCGTAGTAGGTGGTGTCGGTTGTCGTTCCAATAGGTTCGTCATTCCTGAAAATCTGGTAACTTTGCGAATCGCCGGTATTTGTCCAACTGAGAACTACCGAATTACCGATTGTCTCGACTTTCAATTCGGGAGCTTCTGCACATACTTCAGAAACTATTCTCATACAAGTTGTCGAGGATATTTCACTGCAGAAACTGTTGTTCAGATAACCAGTGATTGTGTAGCAATAGTCGGTTTCAGAAACGACATCCGAATCAATATAGCTGTTGTCGTATAGGATTTCATCCACTGCACCATCATCTCTGCTGATGCGGAAATATTCAACTCCAGCAGGCTTGTTCCATTCTACAAATATAGATTCGCCATCGCTTTCCGATTCCACGGTAATATACATATTGCACGGATATTCTTGAATTTCGGTGCATACAGTATCAGATGGTTCCGATACGCAGGTGTAATTGCTTACCAACATAGCCCTTACATTGTAGCAATGTTCGCCAACCGAAAGACCATCAAATGTTATTGTGGTTTCGGAGGTGGTGTCGATTGCAAAATCAGAGTTGTCACCGAAAATGAGGTAAGAAACTGAATTGTACTCACCAAGTTCTACTGGTTGCCAGTTCAATGTGACAGTGCTAAATGTATCGGTAACCATTGTAATCTGCTGTACTGCATTGCATTCGGGTGCTACAGACGAAATAGCAATAGGAACATCGTTAGGCTGACTACCCATAACGGCAATGCGGTATTTGACTGTAGCGTTGTAGTCTCCAGTTTCGGTTACATATTCACTTAATACAACTGTCATGCTTTCGTTTGGCTGTAATTCACCACTTCTTTCATTGGTGCTAACGAAGTTGTTTGTTCGACCGATTTCGTAAGTTGCAATGGTGTTGTTGCCAGACGGATTCTGAACATTGGCGAGCAGTACAAATTTTCCGTTCACTATGTATTCCGATGCGCAGATACCACCGGCTAGCGATGCATCACCAAGTCCAAGGTCGTCGAGATAGTGAGTGTTGTCGGTGAAATCGCCAGTGCTTATGCTGAACTGACGGATGTATGCAGACGGACCATTGTCCTGCGAGGTCTGCGTGAACAGCCACAGATAAGGACCGCCTTGCGACAAGTTATCGTATGTAGAACTATAGACATTCATCAGGTCGTCGCGGATTTGAGTTGCTACGCCAGTTGCGGTGTCGATGCTGTATAGCGAGTTCCAATCACCGACGAGCAAGTTTCCATTCTGTCTGTCGAACGAGCAGTGGCGGATACTATTTATGTCGGTTACAATGCTATCAACAAGCGTTTGGTTGTCAAGGTCGAGCTTGAAGATGGTGTTGCTGGCCTCGGTTGCATAGAAGTAGGTTCCATCAAATGACAGGTTCCTAATCATGCCGACATTCTCGATGAAGAATGTTTCGATATATTCGCCATCTGGAGTGTAGCGGTTAAACTCGCCAGGTCTTTGCCATGATGAAGTGTAGATGAAGAATCCATCGGTAGCGATTGCTTGTTCTGCATTGAAATGCGTCGTGAAAGTCTGAATGCTATCCCAGAGTGCTCTAGAATTTCTATTACGATGGATTTCTTCCTGTTCAGGCAGGAGTTCAAGGTTTTCGTAGTCGGTTAATGAACTCCAAACCAGCGTGGTGTTGCCTGTATTCGTAATGGTTATGGAATCGTTGTGTGCCAGATATGGATATGTAGTTACCAAAATGCTATCGATACTCATCGCAATCCGTGGCGTATAGAGTTCAACATTGAGTTCCATATCATCTTGAACATCAATTGTTTCACTATACGTTGCATAATCAGTAGCCGATACCCTCATTAACCAGCTTCCACGGAGTACCGACAATGAGTATTCACCATCATTGTTTGTCCTTGCTATAACATTGCCAACCATAACCCTTGCATTCTGAATAGCTTCGCCTGTAGCAGCATCTGTGACTACGCCAGACACTATTCCGTTACAATTGTCGGCGTATGTGAGCGTGAGGGTTACAATGCTGTCGCAACCGTTTGCATTGACAAGCTGGACATAGTATGTTCCTGCTTCGGTGTAAGTCTGTCCGTTATATTCATAAGGTACGCCCGAACACATCTGGTCGGCAAACTCGCCAGTTGTATTGTTGTTAATGATAAGGTGCAAGGTTACAACCGAGTCGCAACCGTTAACTGTCTGCAATGTCTGTTGATATTCTCCGCTTTCGGTGTAGGTTATGCCATTCCATTCGTAGCTGATACAAGCTATAGCCGTGTCGTTGCTTTCGGTAGGTTGGTTGATTGTCAAGTGCAGAGTTACAACCGAGTCGCAGCCGTTTGCAGCAGTAGTTGTCCACTCGTAAATGCCCGATTCGATGTAAGTGTTTCCGTTCCAGTCGAAAGAACTGCAAGCCGTTTGCTCTATTGCTGCTGTTGCAGGCTGGTTAACAGTTACAACAACATTTGCGCTTGCCGTACAACCATTGTTCGCAGTAGCGGTTACAGTATAGGTCGTTGTTTCTGTTGGAGTTGCTACAACTTCGTCGCCGATAGTTGCTGATAGTCCTGCTTCGGGAGACCACAGATACGATTCTGCACCACTTGCTGTGAGAGTTGTGTTTTCGGTCAAGCAGATGACATCATTCGAAGTAGATGCCGAAATATTAGGCGCAACTACATCTTCGGTTATCGAAATGCTTGCTGTGCCTGTACATCCGTTGGCATCAGTTGCCGTTACCATATATGTTCCTGCATTGCTAACAATCAACTCTGCAGTTGTCTCACCGTTTGACCATTCGTAAGATGATCCGCCAGTTGCAGTTACAGGGATTTCCGTAGTGCTACAAGTAATTTCCGTGGCACCTGTATTATTGGTAATCGAAATCGTAGGCAACTGATTTACAATAATTGTTGCTTGTGCAGAAGTATTGAATGGTTGCCCGTCTGTACAAGATGTTGTTTCCAAACTAGCGGCATATGTATAACTGTCGATTGCTGACGGTGTTACTGTAATTCTAATAGATTCGGTGTTCGTCAATCCTGCTGTTTCTGCTGGACTTGCCGACCATGTTAATGTATAATTGCTTCCCGCATTCGAGATATTGGCTTGTAGAACAATCTCGTCACCGAAACAAGCGGATGATTCTGCGACAATTTCAATGCCTGGGGTATCACCTATTTCGACAGTAACTGATGTTGTGGCTACACAACTGTTGGCATCGGTAACGGTAACAGAATACGATGTTGTTTCCGTTATGTTTGGCGTTGTAAGTTCACTGCTTGTTTCGCCTGTATTCCAAGAATAGGTATAATCTTGAGTTCCACCAGTTGCATTCGCGGTAAGTGTTGTAGGTGTGTTTTCGCAAACCGAGAGAGAGCCACTAATTTCTACTGTCAATTCATCGGGTTCGCTAATTGTTATGCTAGAAGTTCCCTCACATCCGTAATGGTCTCTAACAGTTACTGAATAAGTGCCTGCCGAAACATTTGACAAATTCTGCACACTTGCGCCATTGCTCCAAGCATACGATATATATTGTTCCGAACCGCCAGTGATTGTGTTTGTAATATTTGTAGTTCCACCGTGACACAGAATGTCGTCTGCCGAAAGTGAAACAGAAACTGGTGTGGGGTCGTTGACTGTTATTGTTGCCGACGTTGTACAATCGTTTGCATCGGTAACAGTAAGACTGTATGTGCCTGCACCTGGGTTTGAAAGCCTGTTTGTAGTTTCTCCGTTATTCCATAGGTAAGTATATGGTTGTGTTCCTCCGCTGATACTTGGGCTTAAGTTGCTTAATGTTCCACCTGGGCAAAGGATTGAACCTATTGGTGTAATTGTTGCAGTAAGTTCATTGGGTTGGGATATATTGGTGCTTGCAGTTGCTGTACATCCGTTCGCATCGGTAACTGTAACTACATAATCGCCCGCTTCAACATTAATGCTTGGTGTTGTTCCCAAGTCATCAGACCATCTATAGGAATATCCTGCTGAGCCGCCTGTTGCGCTGGCAGTAATGTCAATAGATTCTCCGTAACAAGTTATTGTTCCTGCCGAAATAGAAACTGCGAGTGCTGCAGGTTCGTCGATTGTTACGCTTGCTGATGCTGTACAACTATTCGCATCAGTAACCGTTATTCTATAGGTTCCTGCTACAGCACCTGTGAGATTCGATGTAGTTGTATTGTTGCTCCACAAATAACTGTATGGTGCTCTTCCGCCCTCAACCGTGCTGGTAATGTCGGTTGTTCCACCGTTGCATTGAATTTCATCTGCAGAGAGAGATGCCGTGAGTTCTGCAGGAACAATTACTTCCATAGAAGAAGTTGCAGCACAGCCATTTGCATCGGTAACGGTTACGCTGTATTCGGTGTTTGCTAATGGAGTATCAGTAATAGACAGGGTGCTTTCGCTGTTGCTCCAATTGTAAGTGTAGTTTGGAGTGCCACCATTAGCGGTTGCAGTTAATGTAGTTGCATCGCCATAGCAATTTGGATTGTTGCCAGTTACCTCTGCTGTAAGTTGCGGATAAACGGTTATCGTACCTGTAATGGATATGTTTGTACAAGGCGATGTGGCACCAGTTGTAGTTACCGTATAATCGTATGAGCCAGCCGTTGTAGGCGAACCTGTAATCTGTATGGTATTGGCAGTTGTATTATTAGTGAACGACACTCCATTTGGGAGTCCTGTGACATTAGCTCCATTTGCACCACCACCGTATGTAAACTCTGCTGTTATAAGTGTATTTCCGTAGCAGACATTCTGGTCTAGTGGTCCTGAAGTCAATTCCAAAGTTGGTGCAAGAAGAACAGTAACGCTAATACTAGCCGTTGCAGTACAATCCGCATCATCGGTAACGGTGACAATGTAAGTGCCATCTGTTTGTACAGTAGTTGTTTGGGCAGTTGTTCCATTGCTCCAAGTGTATGCGTAGTCGGGAGTGCCACCTTCTGCATTGGCGGTTATGTTTGCTTCGCTTCCCTCACATATCTGGTTGTCGCCACTGAGCGATACCGTAAGTTGACCAGGGGTAATAATCATCTGCGAAATTGTAGCAGTACAGCCAACCGAATCGGTTACAGTTACGGTATATTCGCCATCGGTGAGATTGCTAAGTCTTGCATTTGTTTGCTCACTAGGAGTGTCCCATCTGTATGTATATGTGCCAGCACCACCATCTGCACTGACTTCAACAAATCCGTTGCTTGCACCGAAACAGCCGTTGCTGAAACTGCTTATTGTTGCCGTAAGTTCTGGGTACATTGTAAGGTGCAGGTAAACTATGCTGTCCTTGTCGGTTCCCAAGGAGAATGCCTCCTCGTAGTCGCCAGTTGCGGTTAATGTCTGAGTGCCGAATGTGTATTGCTCACCGCAGTAGTTTACTGTATCGTAAGCATAAATGGTTGTGCCTTTTACGCAGCGGATACTTCTACCGTCTTCATTATCAGTCTCACCGAAATATGTAGTATTGTAGGCAACATGGAATATGAACGATGTAGTTTCATCGCTCCCAGTAGCAGTCCAGAAACTAGCAACTATACCAAAATTGTTGTCGAATTCGCTACCCACCCAACTACCAGCAGGCAGAGCAGCAAATCCGCTTTCACCGAAATAATTCAAGTTAAAAACATCAATGTTATCCCATAGTTCATCATTGCTTGCCAATCTTGAACCTGCATCGGTTTCTGCAATGGCATTAGTCAATTGCGTCCATTCGGCATAACTCGGCAAGTGCCACCCTTCAGGGCAAATACCTTGAACACCGCTCGGATTTTTATCGCTACTTTCTTCTCCATTCATTGCAGCAACCCAGTTGTACTGGTATCCGTATGTTGAAACATTTTCTTCATCCCAATCAGGATAATAGAGGTATGGTTCCGTATAACTACCATCTCCTGATGTTTCAAGATTCCCCACATATTTTAGATTTTCTGCCATCCAAGTCTGGTCGCCGATTTGTATTGTGTAGTACTCGTTGTTGTCGCGGTCATCGGTAAATGTACCGTAGGTGTAGTATGCAACTGTATCGCTTCGCGAAGTTCCGTAACTGTCGGATATTTCCGCTACAAACCAATACTCGGTTGCAGGTTGAAGGTTATTAAAAAATGCGGAATAATAATGGTAGTCATCATCGTAGGTAACCCATACATATTCTGTTAAATTGTTTCGGTCTGTACCATAATACATAATTACATCAGGTTCTTCTTCCTCTTCATCAGACACGGCATCCAAAACTTTAACTTCCATTGATGTTGTGGTACGGTTTAAAGGGCAACCGATTGTTATTTCAGGCGGACCAGGAATCCTGAATTCCATGATTTCACCGTATGTAGTGGTGTCGGCGGTTGAAGCAAAGGCTGCCACATAATATGTTCTGCCTTCTTCGAGATCTTCCAACTCGTAATTGAAACTTCCCCACTCGTCAAGATTTGTACTAACTACCCTCGTAGCATCTGAAATATCGCTTTGGGTACCGTAAATAAATCCGTATTCTGTGAGATATGACAAATTTTCATCATCTGGATCGATATATCCATATAAATATACAATATCATCAACATCCGGGTCATCGGTGGATACTGGTACTGATTTAGGCGGTATTATCCGCAAAACAAACGACCTTGTCTCTCCCTCGTAAGTTGCCGTAATGGTAACTTCCTCGCTTGCTTCGCCCTCGGCTGGACGGGTTACCATAGCATTGCCGTCAGTTATTGATATGACATCGGGATTGCTGGATTCCCAAGTTACATCGTGTCCCAAAATTGATGTAGGCAAGGTGAAGTTGTTTCTCACAGCGCCCGACTTATCGTTCTCGGCAAGATATATAGGAATTCGGGCAACAGTCGTCCTGTTGTCTTCGGGGATTCCCGCTGGCATTGGGAGAAGGCCATCTGTGTATGTCCAGTTTGTTGAGAGTGACGACTGCAATGCCGTTCCAACAACTTCGCTTGTCGGCATTCCCGTACCGCGCGAAGCATACCTCAGCCTCAACGAATCTACTCTCAGGTCGCTAATCTGCTCGTCGAAGAAATCATCCTCTTCTGTTATGTCGTTGCTGAAGTGTTCTGCGTCTGTACCTATTGTTGCATATACACTGTTGTAAGGATTTCCCTCCACACTATTTTCGATGAATATAGGTGCGGAAATATTGCTGCTCAACTGGGCAACTCCATTACCAAAGATACCACCGATATGAGCAGAAAGATTGGAGAACGAACCGTAGTTTGCACAATTGCTAATGCTTAGCGATGCAACATCGTTAGTTGCAACAATACCTCCAGTTGTTGTTAATTCTCTATTTTTCTCTGTAGAATATACTTCACCGATATTCATACATCCGTCAACTACGACATTTCCAGACTTTGCCTCATATAAAATACCACTGGCACCTTCTTCACCAATTATTTTCCCAGTATTAAGGTTTGATGACAGCGTACCACCTGTTATACTTCCTACGATACCGCTAGCATATATTCCTGTTAATGCGGCATTGTTGATACATCCTGTTACCGAACCTCCATTAATGGTTGCTACTATACCGACAGCATAAATTCTATCATTTGTAATAGGCAGATTGTTAACACAGTTTGTTATGGTACTATTGTTCGATTGAGCGACAATAGCGGACAAGTCTCCTAAATAACTTGCATTTATTAGAACATCTTCGGTTGCACCCGATACTGTGCAGTTAGAAATTGTAGCGGAATTTGCAATGGAACTCACTATTCCAAATGGGATATACACTTCATGTTCTCTTAATTCAATTGATTCTGTAATTATGATATTGAGATTATCTACAGAACCATTATTAATAGTAGTGAATATCTGATTTTTGGATTGAATTGTATTTCCATTTCCTTTTAAATAACCGCTAAAGAAGTTTATATAAGCATCGTACACGGAAATGTCGATGTCGGTTGTTAACTCAAAGTAGGTATCTTCGCCACTATTGTAAACTTCAAATCCTTTGTAGGTTGCTGTCGCTTGGTTTTCCGATAGATACATTGCCTCGCCAAACTGCGCCCATTCCTCTGCACTTTCGATAGTTAGCGGATTATCCTCGGTGCCATCGGTGTCGTTTTGCTTTGTACGGAAAGAAACTACATCGCCGTAAGTTGTAATGTCGTCGTTGTAAACTGCGAATGCCCTGTAATAGTAGATGGTCTGTGGGGTAAGACCAGTAATCTGTTTGGTGAAAGTGTTTTCGCTGTATGCCATAGTTTCGGTGTGAGTAAGCTGGTCTTCGCTTTCGCCGTACTCGAATCCAACTTGGGTTACTGTAGCAATTCTGTCAAATACCACTTCACCAGCGAGAGTTGCTGTGGCAGATGTGCTTGTTGCCCTTTGTGTTGTTGCCTCAACTGGTGGCGGGCACTCTACTATATATGAAAATGGCGAATCCATGGAACCGGAACCAGATAATACTTCCGTGCCATTTGAATAATATACTCGATATGATGTTTCGTATGCACTGTTACCTTCAACCCATTCGAACCTGATTTCCCTGCCATCGCATACACCAAGAGTTCCACTCATCGTAGAACCAGTTTCCATTGTCCAAGTTGCCAAAATTAATTCCGTTTCTTCGTCAATGACATTGATGGCGTTGCCATTCCAACCGTCTCCGTAGCTGTCAGAAAGTGTATACCTTAATGTACACATATCTTCGGGTGGACATGCCGAAGTAATGAATGTTGTTGTTTTCCATCCGCCTTTGTTGTCATCTGAACAAACAGGCCGCACATATACATAGTATTCTGTAATTGGTGTTAGTCCCGTTGCTGTATACGACTGGGCAGATACGGTTGTAGTGTTATCTTCAAGGACATCACTTTCGAGTTCTTCTTCCGAAACAACTATTTCCCAACTTTCGGCCGAACCGCGTTCCGTCCAGTTTATTGTAGCAGATTCGTTAGAAACATTTGTAACCTGTATATTATTTACCATCCTGCATGACGAACAAGATACCGTGTATAATATTGGCGAAGAAAAAATATCGGAACCTGAGAATATTTCATCGCCATTGACATCAAGTATCTGATATGATGTTTCTTGCGAATAATTACCTTCAACATATTCGAACCTGATTTCCCTGCCATCGCAAACACCGAGTGTTCCAGTCGCCTCCCTTCCATCTTCAATTGTCCAAGTTGCCAGTACACTTTCTGTTTGTACATCAATGACATTGATTTCATTTCCGGTCCATCCATCACCATCGCTATCGGTAAGCGAATAGCTTATTTCGCACATATTTTGGGCGGAGCATAGCAGTGTGGTGAAAGATTCTCGTTCCCAGTCACTGTTATCATAGCTGGAACATATAGCTCTTACATATACATAATAGGCTGTCGCAGAACTTAATCCTGTAGCCGAATACGAAGGTGACGATACTGTTGCGGTAGGAACAGCAACCTCAAGTTCACCGTCATCTAGTTCTTCTTCCGAAACAATTATTTCCCAGCTTGTAGCCGAACCGCGTTCTGTCCAACTTATGGTAGCTGACTCTAAATCAATGTTGGATATTATAATATTGGATACTGTCGGACAAGAATTTTTTACAATGCTTATGTTATCGACAGCTGCTGACGGATTTGAACCGGCACTGTTATCGTTTTTCCAGAAGAAAACAAGAGAGTATGTACCTGCTTCAAGTGTTACTTCAGTATTACTATGTTGCCAATCCGAGTTTCCACTTAATGTTTCATTATTACCACAGTTTATCCATCCGTTTGGTGTAGAGTTATTACTTCCACTCATACCATTGATTGCTCCTGCCGACAAAGCAGAGTTGAGCGATGCTGGAACAATAAACGCTTTCAAATTGTCATAGTTATCTTCTCCGTTTGCCCTCCAGTCAAACTCGACATTATACACAGCATTTTCTTCAATATTTATTTCACGGTAAGCATATACATACGATGTTGAGCCATTACTGTATGCATTGCTTGCGCCTCCATCATTGGAGATGTACAGACCATTGCTACCACCATTACTTGCTGCCGAACCAATATACCACTTGTTTGTCTGGTTGCCATTGGCAAGTGTCCAGTTTGCATTTTCGGTATCATCCTCGAAGTCGTACTGAAAGACAATGTTTGGATTGGAGGGTTTGAACAACTTTACTTCGCCGTACTTTGTTTCGCCATTTATGGTTGCATAAGCCTTGAAGTAGTAGGTAGTGTTTTCGGTAAGTCCTGTAACCGTGTAGGAGAAATAGTCGGTATTGTCGGGGCTTGTGAAGTTCTGCGTAAGGTTTTCGCTGTCGGTGCCGAACATAAATCCACGGTTGGTGACTGTTGCATCTTCGGCGAACAATATTTTGCCTTGCAGGGTTGCCGAAGTGGATTCTACATCGGTAGCAGAATTGGTTTCTACGGTTGGAGATGCTGTTAAAACAGGACGGACGGAGTATCCAAAGTGACGCGATTCGTAGTCTGTGAAAGGGTTGTCTTCATAAAAGCCAAGGTAGTTCGCGTAGTTTGGCATAGTTGCTACATTAGTCCTTGCCCAGTATTCGCCATAACCTGTTAGAAGGTCACCATCGTTGCGGTATCCAGCGGCAGGCATGAATATAGAACTACCATTTGATCCTGTAAATAAGTATCCTGATGCCCCATTCTGAGTAGTCCATGTTAGCGTACAATTATCCATCAATTCTTCAAATTCAGATACAGAAGGCATGTGCCATTCTGAACCCCAGTTTGCTGTGGCAGCATCGTCGCTTGCTTCAAGGATGGAAAGGTTATCAACGAAACCATCATGCCCATATTGAGGATTGTCACAGTACTTGGTCAATAATTCGTCTTGGCTATCACTATAACTATATTTATAATTTTCCAAACTATACATTTCCTTTGGTTCGATTTCTCCCCAAGCAAAGTAGTCTCCAGAATCTTCAGGAGAGCTTGCTCCGACATTGGTAGTTGCCCACAATAGACCGCTTGGCAAACCGAGGTCAACAAATATATGACCATTTAATGTGTTGAGTGTTTTAAATGACTTTACTGCTCCATAGCCAGTACCGTTGTTGTTAGTTGCATATGCACGATAGTAGTAGGTCGTATTTTCTGCCAGTCCAGTAAGTTCGTAAGAAAAGGCATCGGTATTGTCGGTGCTGGGTAAAGTGTTTGAAAGATTGCCGCTACTGGTGCCATACATAAATCCGCGTTCTGTAATATCAGAAGCTCCCTGATTTAATATTTCACCGTTCAAAGTTGCAGATGTTGCACCCAAATTTGAAACACTTGAAGTGGCGACAGCAGGGTTTACAACTCTACTTATACTAATATTATCAACAGCAGCTGGTGGGTCTATATGGTCGGAATTGTTTTTCCAGAAAAAAACGAGATAATATGTTCCAGCATCGATGCTTAAAACTTTTGAACTATGTTGCCATGACGATTGCCCGTACATCAATCCGTTTTCGCTACTACTGGCATCTATCCACCCCGAAGGAGTGTTGTTATTATAACTAGACATACCGTTGTCATTGCATTCGTTTAGATTTGGGTTGATGGAAGTCGGTATAATGAAAGACCTCAAAAGAGTATAGGCATCACTACTTTCGTAAGGATTTTCTCCATACGCCCTCCAATCAAAATCAATCACGTATTCGCCTGTTTCGGATGTATTTATTTCACGATATGCATATACGTATGTATCATCGTAATCGGCGGAATTACTTGTGCCTTGGTCGTTAGATATGTAAAGTCCTTTTGATCCGCCGTTGTATGCTCCCGAGCCTATGTACCAGCCGTTATAATAGTCGCAATTGGCAAGTATCCACTTTTCATTTTCGGTGGCATTCTCGAAGTTGCAGGTATATGGCAATGTAGCAGGTGCTTCCTTTATAATGCTTATGTTATCGATGGCTACAGGTGGATTTTCACCGTCGCTTTCATTATTTTTCCAGAAGAATACAAGGTTGTATGTTCCCTGAGCAAGAACTATCCTTCTTGTGCTGTTTTGCCACGAAGTTACACCGTTCATAATGCTGTTAGAAATATAAATCCATCCAGAAGGAACATCATAAAGGGAATTACTGTCATAATCATCAATCCAAATATTGTCGAAGTCAGAAAAGTCTGAACCGTTTGGGATTATAAATGCGAGGGCGTAGTCATAGTAGAATTCTCCTTCCGAAATCCAATCAAAACTTATATTGCAGATTGTATTTTCGGTAATTTCTATAGTGCGATAAGCATATACGGTTAATTCTACATCGTCGAATGTGTATTCGTTGCTTGCGCCTCCGTCGTTGGTTATGTACAATCCATTGCTACCTCCGTTGTTTGCTGCCGAACCGATATACCACTGGTTTGTCTGGTCGTCGTTGACAAGAGTCCAGTTTGCATTTTCTGCATCATCCTCGAAGTCGCATTGAAAAACAACATTCTGCCCGAATGATGCAAACGATGAGAAAATCAACAATATAGCACTGATTATTACTTTTAAAAATAGTTTATGGGACGAGCCTTCTCCCTTTTCCCTCTTATATAAGTTTCTCATTATAGAAAATTTTTGCAGTTTAAGAAGACAAAAGTAATAAAACAAGTTGAAAGTTGAAAGATAAAAGTTGAAAAAAAGAGATTTGTGTAAAAATGTAGCAATTTGCACAACTATGATCATCAATTGTTGTCTGCGAAAAAGATTGGATAGTGGCTCCGTAAGTGTCAAAAAAACTATAGTTACGGAGCAACTATCGCTAGCGCAATGAAAACATTTTACCTAAATATCGTCACCTTCCTTGTTGCAACCATACCTTCCACAGATATTATCCGCACATTGTACAATCCGGGATTCCAACCATTGCAATCAATGGAGATTCGTTCCGATTCGGTATTGTCAATTTCGGCAACAATCTGTCCTGATGCATTATATATCATTACTGTAGCAATGCGTTGCCCTTCGATGAAGAACTGTCCATAGGTCGGGTTCGGGTAAACCGTCAGATTGTCGGCTGTCCATTCTGCAATGCCATTTACATAAATGCACTCCTCGTTGGAGAATGCAAATAATCTCTGTTCGCAGATGGATTTTACTTTGTAGCAGTATGTAGCACTAGTTTCAACCATGTCGAAGAAAGTGGTGTCGGTTGTTACTCCAATAGGTTCGTCATCCCTATAAATCCTGTAACTGTACGCATCGCTGGTTCGTGTCCAACTGAGTGCGACAGAGCTGCCTATTGTATTTATTTCCAAATATGGCATGTCTGCACATACTCCCGAAAAGATCCTCAAGCAAGTTGTAGAGGATATCTCACTGCATGGCCCGTTATTCAAATAGCCAGTAATCGTATAGCAATAGTCGATTCCCATAACTACATTCGAATCGGTGAAACGGCTTTCGTACAGGATTTCGTCAATAGCACCATCGTCCCTGCTGATGCGAAAATATTCCACTCCTTCTGGTATATTCCATTCAACAAATATTGACTCTCCATCGCTTTCGGATTCCACAGCAATGTACATATCGCATGGATGTTCTTGAATTTCAACGCAAACGGTGTCGGATGAATTCGACAGGCAAAAGTATTCGCCAACCGACAACGCTCTTACACTGAAACAATGTTCGCCTACTGGAAGGTTTTCGTATGTTATTGTAGTTTCAGTGATTGTATCTGTTGCATACTGCATTCCATTCATGAATATCAGATAGGAAACATTGTCGTAATCTCCAAGTTCTATCGGTTGCCAATTCAAGGTTACAGTGCTAAATGTGTCGGTAATCATTGTAATCTGATGCACAGCATCACATTCTGGTGCAATAGCCGAAACAGCAACATTCAAATCGTTCGACAGACCACCCATCACAGCAATACGGTATCTGATTGTGGCGATGAAGTCGCCGACCTCAGTAGCATATTCACTAACAGCAACCGTTACACTTTCGTTAGGCAGAAGTTCTCCATTCTTTCTGTCGGTAACAACAACACTGTTTGTTCTGCCTATTTCATAAGTTGCTATGATATTGCTGCCTGATGGATTCTGAACATTTGCGAGTAATACATATTTGCCATTCACAATGTACTCCGATGCACATATGCCACCTGCAAGCGAGGTACTGCCAAGTCCGATGTCGTCAAGGTAATGAGTTCTGCCTGTGTAATCGCCGTCGCCTATGCTGAACTGTCTGATGCAAGCCGACGGACCGTTGTTCTGCGAAGCCTGTGAGAACAGCCACAGGTAAGGACCGCCTGGTGACAGATTGTCGTATGCAGAACTATAGACGTTCATCAGGTCGCCACGGATTTGGGTTGCAACGCCTGTGGCGGTGTCGATGCTGTAGAGCGTATTCCAGTCACCAGCCAACAAGTTTCCGTTCCGCCTGTCGAACGAACAATGGCGGATACTTTCAATGTCGGTGGTGATGCTGTCAACAAGCGTCTGGCTGTCAAGGTCAAGTTTGAATATTACATTGGTAGCCTCCGTGCCGTAGAAATATGTTCCATCGTAGGACAAATTCCTTATCTTACCGACATTTTCAATATAGAATGTTTCGATATAGTTACCATCTGGGGAGTAGCGATTAAATTCGCCTGGACGAATCCACGACGACGTGTAGATGAAGAAGCCGTCTGTTGCAATTGCCTGTTCAGCGTTGAACCGAGTTGTGAAGGTTTGTATGCTATCCCATAGTGCCCGCGAATTTCTGCTGCGGTGGATTTCTTCCTGTTCTGGCAGAAGTTCAATGTTTTCGTAATCGGTTAATGAACTCCATACCAAAGTTGTGTTCCCTATATTTGTGATTATTACAGAGTCGTTCTGTACATAATACGGATAGGATGTTATCGTAAGACTATCAACATCTAATGTAATCTGTGGCATGTAAAGCGCAACATCATATACTGTATCGTACTGAATATCAATCGTATCTGAGTATGACATATATCCTACAGCAGAAACTCGCATAATCTTACGTCCTCGAAGAACTGACAACGAGTACTCGCCTTCAGAGTTTGTTCTTGTAACATCATTACCGACAATAACCCTTGCATCTGGAATTGCCACTCCTGTATTTGCATCAGTAATAACACCCGAAATTGTTCCATTGCAATAATTTGCATACGTAAGAACAAGAGTTACAATACTGTCGCAACCATTGCTGCCGATAAGTTCAACTTCGTAGATACCAGCCTGCGTGAAAGTTCGTCCTGCGTAAACATAAGGAACTCCAGAACACATTTGATCTTCGAAAATTCCTGTTGTGCTATTATTTATTGTAAGATGCAAGGTTACTGTAGAATCGCATCCAGCAGTAGTTTGGAAAGTCTGAACATAGTCACCGCTTGCAATGTAAATACTATCGTTCCACTGATAACTGTCGCATGCAGTATCGGAAAACTCATGTGCAAATGAATTGTTGATTGTCAAATGCAACGTTACTACCGAATCACATCCGTTAGCCGCTGTGAATGTCTGGTTGTAGTCGCCAGTTTCGGTGTAGGTTTGTCCGTTCCAATCATAGGATTCGCAAGCCGTGACTTCAATCTGCTCAGACAATTGCTGATTGATTGTCAAATGCAACGTTACAACCGAATCGCATCCGTTAGCCGCTGTGAATCTCTGGTTGTAGTCACCAGTTTCGGTGTAGGTTTGTCCGTTCCAGTCATAGGATTCGCAAGTCGTGACTTCAATCTGCTCAGACAATTGCTGGTTGATTGTCAAATGCAACGTTACTACCGAATCACATCCGTTAGCCGCTGTGAATGTCTGATTGTAGTCACCAGTTTCGGTGTAGGTCTGTCCGTTCCAGTCGTAGGATTCGCAAGCCGTGACTTCTATTTGCTCCGCAAACGGCTGGTTGATTGTCAAA
>JAFZLK010000039.1 GCA_017551515.1 Bacteroidales bacterium
CCCAAAAAAAAACATTCAAAAAAAACAAAGAAAACAGAAGGATTTTAATAGAAAAATATATAGATTTGCAGTGTCGTTATCTTTAGATTCTGTTTAATGGACTTCGCAGGGACTGGAGAAACGACATAAATTTGTTAAAAATAGAAGTCCCCTTAACAAAAAAAATATCAAAAAAATGTACAGAAAATCAATTTTCAAGGTGTTAGTGGCGTTGATGGTCATCATTCTTGGTGCAAATTTCAACGCTTGGGCGCAGTCGGGCAGTCTGTCAATCCCCCAGCCCGATGCAAACGGTCAGATTGTAACATTCAACAGAGACGGCAAAGAAGTTGGCAAGTGGAATCCTGCCACGCTCGAATTTACAATGAACGATGGTGCAGTCTATAAACTCGATGCGAACACAGGTAAATTTACCGACAGCCAAGGTACTCCGAAAGGCTCTATTAGTGCAGACGGTACTGTCGAAGCACCCAACTTTGGCACCATTCAAGTAAAACAAGATGGTACAAACTTTTTCTACGTATGGCGCAACGAAGAAAAATTGGGAGCCGTGCTTGGTGCAGTTGGAGAAGTCTATTACAGAAATCGCCGCTTAGGCGACAATGGTACTGTCAGCGATAAAACCATTAGTCCTCTATTGATGGCATACGTGTACTTCGGCTTAGTGTTCACCCAGGCTGATTTCGATAAAAAAGCCCAAAAGTCAGAAGAGATGAAGGAATCACAGTCCAAACTATCTGCATATACATATACACCGTTTCCATCCTCATCATCTTCTTCCTCATCATCTTCTTCTTCATCATCAACCGACCCAAAAGATAAGAAAATCAGTGTTGAGAAAGGTTCTCACGATGTAGGCTACGTTGACGGCCACGGCAACGTTTACGACCGTTACGAGAAAAAAATCGGCAAACTTCCCGAGGGGAATGGCGACATTCTAGATGCTTCGGGCCGCAAAATCGGTGAAATATGGAGCGGTGAAATCAAACAAGGCAGCACAGTTGTCTGCAAGGTAGAGCGCAACACCCTTTACACGAAATCGAGGAAATCGAGCAGTTACATTATTATGGGCGACTGCGACGGTGATCGTGTTACTTGCCGTAATAACCGCGACGAAGACCAAAACTCGTTTAATGAAATCGGCAGATGTTACAGCAATCATCCTGAATGGAACGCAGCATTAATCTTCTGCGACTTCTTCTTCTAAAAATTCCTATTCTCACCACAATTTGCACATTTTTTTGAATAGGAGTTGACACAAATTTTCCGCCGCGATTGAGAATTGCTTTCTTTATCGCGGCGGAATGTATTTTATAAAGTCAAATCCGAAAATCGAATACTAATACCTCTCCACAAAATCCCTAACCAACCTGAAAACCGGTTCGTAGGTGTCGAACTTCATGGTCTCGTAGGTGTCGAATACCGTGTGGTAATACTTGAACGCATCACCTCTCTTCAAACGTCACATGTACGCTATCTCCGAAAGTCTTTCCGAGTTTTTTGCGGATGTCTTTGCGTATGCCGATAATATAGCAGGGAGTTCCCATGCGGACAATTTGTCCATCGTAGGGAATGCCGTCAAAGGTAGCATGAACCAATAGTCGCCCCTTGCCGTACAATGCCTTTATGTCAAAAGGCACTTCCACGTATGCGGCATCCATGTCTTCGTTTTGTAGGATAATAGCGTCAAATTCCATCGGTAGTTAATACCTTTCCACAAAGTCCCTTACCAATTTAAACACAGGCTCGTAAGTGTCAAAAACAGCATTTTCGTAAGTGTCGAAAACAGTGTGGTAATATTTGAATGTATCGCCTTCCTCGTTTTCGAAAAGAATGCATGGCACTTTATGTTCGGCAAACGGATAATGGTCGCTATTGCCAGCCAGTTCGCCACGGTTCAACCCCTTGAAATAGTGCTTTTCGTCGTTGATTTTTTCAAACAGCGCAAAGCCACGGTCTGAATTGGTTTCAACATACTGCACGGGGTTGTTGTCGCCAATCATGTCCAAGTTGAAGACAAACTTTATTTGCTCCAACGGTACGCTTGGGTGAGTTACATACCATTCCGAACCGTGAAGACCAGATTCTTCGGCAGCAAATGCAACGAAATACATATCGTACTCGGGACGGTTCTTTGAATAATAGGCGGCGAGTGTCACGATGGCGGCTGTGCCCGAGGCATTGTCGTTGGCACCAGCGTAGTAAACCTTTTTGCCGAGATTGCCTAGATGGTCGTAGTGAGCAGTGAAGACGAAGCAACTGTCGTGCTTGCGACCTTCAACCTTTGCAACGACATTGAAGCATTCGTAATCTTTCAGGAAAGTGTTGTCAATGTTGGCTGTGATGGTCTTGGCATCCTTCGGAAAATCCGATGTAGCCCAGATGATAGGCTTGTCAACCACCTTTTCGCCGTAGGCCTTGTAGAATTTCAGTATCGGTGGCCAAGTCTGTATCAAGCCTGCGTTGGTGCAAGCACCGGGAATTTGCAGGTTCTTGAAATCCTTGCTATGCTTATATGAAAACCAGAAGTCGCAGACTACGAAGCAGTCCTTGTTTTCGGGTTTTGCAAGGTCGCTGTACATCTTTTCGGCATCGAAATCGGTGGTATCGACAAAGTAGAGATTGTATGTGCCGTGCACGCCCGGAGAGTACTCGCGCATTACAAAATCAACGCCTGGAGTTTGCTTGCGACCGTCAACCGACAATTCCATATTTCCGACGTAGGTGTTTATGTCCAACTTGAACGGTTGGCAAACGACTTCATCGGCACCGGCTTTGGCGAACTCCTTTTCCAAATATTTCCCTGCCTTGTTCGAACCGCCCTTCGCATATCCGCGTCCTTGGTATTTTGCAGAACTTAATTCCTTGATAATCTGTTTGTAATAAACCATATCCTGTGCTTGTACGAATGACATTCCAACAAAAGCACAGACCCACAATAAAATAATCAACCTTTTCATTTTATTTAATTTTGAATTTGGAAACAAAGGTATAATGGAAAAAGGGATTTCGGACTTAATATTAAGTTAATTCGATATATATGAATAGGCAGTCTAGTTGTTTTTACATTTTTGTTCTTTTAATTTGATTCTAAAAGCCATACTAAACAACGTATTACTGATTCAACTTTTTGGCAGTAAAAACGTGTCAACTTTTCGTGGCAAGTAGTGGCAACTTTTAGTGGCAACTTTTCCCGATTTGGGCAAAAAAACAGAGCCACACATTTTGTACAATAGTAGCAACTATGTGGCTCTAAGTCTTTGTTAATTAATATGTTCAGAGAGTTATCTGTCGGGACTCCCTGTCAATGAGGTTGCCACGATTTTACTCCCATTCAATAGTTGCAGGTGGCTTGGAGCTGATGTCGTAAACGACTCTGTTTACTCCTTTTACCTTGTTTATTATCTTGTTGGAGATTTTTGCAAGGAACTCGTATGGCAGATGAACCCAGTCGGCAGTCATACCGTCGGTGGAATGTACTGCGCGGAGTGCCACAACATTTTCGTATGTGCGTTCGTCGCCCATAACGCCTACCGACTGTACTGGAAGCAGAATTGCTCCTGCCTGCCAAATCTGGTCGTAAAGACCATCTTCGCGAAGTCCCTGAATGAAAATGTCGTCAACATTCTGCAAGATTTCAACTTTCTGTGCGGTGATGTCGCCAATTATGCGGATTGCAAGTCCTGGTCCCGGGAACGGATGACGACCAAGTATGTTTTGGCTGATATTCAAAGTCTTACCTACACGGCGAACTTCGTCCTTGAAGAGCAGACGCAACGGCTCTACAATCTTCAGGTTCATCTTTTCGGGCAGACCACCTACATTGTGGTGCGACTTTATTGTTGCTGCCGGGCCGAGAACGCCAGCCGATTCAATAACATCGGGATAAATGGTGCCTTGTGCAAGCCATTTCACATCCTTTATCTTGCTTGCTTCGCGGTCGAAAGTTTCAATGAAAAGGCGACCGATAATCTTGCGTTTGCGTTCTGGTTCGGTTACGCCAGCAAGTTCGCGGTAGAAATCCTGCTTTGCATCTACGCCGATAACATTCAGACCCATACCACGGTACGATTCGAGAACTGACGAAAATTCGTTCTTGCGAAGAAGTCCGTTATCGACGAAAATGCAAGTCAACTGATTGCCTATTGCCTTGTGCAACAGAACTGCAGCAACAGAGCTGTCAACGCCACCCGAAAGGCCGAGCACAACCTTGTCGCTACCAATCTTTTCGCGCAGTTCCTTTATTGTGCTTTCCACAAACGAATCTGGAGTCCATGACTGCGAGCATCCACAAATGCCGACAACAAAGTTCTTCAGCAAGGTTTTTCCATCGGTTGAGTGGTAAACTTCGGGATGGAACTGTATTGCCCATGTCTGCTCGCCGGCTATCTTGTATGCTGCAACCTTTACATCGGCTGTCGATGCTATGATTTCGTAGTTTGTTGGTATTTGCTTTATTGTATCACCATGCGACATCCACACCTGCGAATTGGATGGAACATCCTTCATCAGCAAATCGTTTCCGTTCACGAAGTTAAGGTTTGCACGACCGTACTCGCGCGAATTCGACGGAGCAACTTCTCCGCCATAGAAATGTGCAAGGTATTGTGCGCCATAGCAAATTCCTAGCATAGGCATTTTGCCTTTTATGTTGGACAGGTCGGGCTTGAGTGCTTTTTCGTCGCGCACCGAGTAGGGGCTACCGCTAAGTATTATGCCCTTTACCGACTTGTCGAGTTGTGGGATTTTGTTGTATGGATGAATTTCACAATAGGTGTTTAGTTCGCGTACTCGTCTGGCTATCAGCTGAGTATATTGTGAACCAAAGTCAAGAATGATGATTTTTTCTGTCATTGTCTTTATGTTTCGTTTCTGATTGCAAAGTTATTAAAAAATCTGATTGTGGAGAGATGCTATTTTTATGAAATGCTGAGTTATGGTCTATTATATTAATAGGTATAGTTTAAAAAGTAAGTTTTACCTCTTCGAGATTTAGATTTTTTCATGTTGGGATATGCATCGGTTGTTTCAACTTTTCCGAGATTTCACGCAGAAAATTCCGTCCGATGCGATTTTGAGATGTCAGAAAGAGGCGATTTTGAGGCAAAAAACAGGTTCTTTTTGCAAAAATTCCGAAAAATGTTTCTTAGTAAAACATTGATAATAAATATATTATAAAACAAACACAACTTTTTTGAAAAAAAAGTGAAAAATATTTTGGTGGTAATTAAAAATGCACTACTTTTGCAATCCCAAACGATGAGGGACGGAGGTCATCCGGAAGGCATCGGGAGGGGATAAAAAGTTCTTTGAAAGATTGACAAGTAGCAAAAGATAAAGACAGGTTAACAACTTTGAAGATTCTAATAGAGTTTATTCAGGGAAGCGAGACGGGACGACTTAAAACACACGACGAAAAGTCGTAAAGATTAATAATTACAACGAAGAGTTTGATCCTGGCTCAGGATTAACGCTAGCGGGAGGCTTAACACATGCAAGTCGAGGGGCAGCGCGGGGTAGCAATACCCTGGCGGCGACCGGCAGACGGGTGAGTAACACGTATGCAACCTGCCCTGCACAGGGGGATAGCCCGGAGAAATCCGGATTAATACCCCATGGTTCGCCGGAGCCGCATGGCTCTGGCGGTAAAGATTCATCGGTGCAGGATGGGCATGCGTTCCATTAGCTAGTTGGC
>JAFZLK010000004.1 GCA_017551515.1 Bacteroidales bacterium
GAAAGATAAAGGACAGAAATGCCAGCACTACTGCAATAATGAGAAAATGCTCCCTTGACATCTCCTTCTTGAAACGCATAATGACACTGGATTAACTAAACTCTAATTATTACGCATATGTAAACAGTTGAATATAAACGCCTTTGTTTTGCCCGAAACTTGCAAGTTGCGGGATGGTGGGATATTTGTCTTTATTTAGTTTTCAAATGAAAGAGCCGTGTATTTATATTCCCTCTCCTTCCATTCTGTCATCATGCCCGACTGGTCGAAGCATTTCTTTACAATCCAGTTGCCGTATGGGTCGTACTCGTATTCGAAGGTCAGTTCGTACTTTGTTGTTGAATTGTAGGTGGTATTTCGTGAACTTGAAATGTAATCGCCGTTGACTTCGATTTGCGAAATGTAGCTTGTGATTTTCACGACATTGCCTTGCTTGTCGTATTTGAAAATGGCAGTGCGACCTTCCTGCCTGCGACAACCTCTGCACGGATAGAATTTTGCCGAGGTCGGACGATGAATGCTTTCCTTGTATGTGCATACAAACTTTGCATCGGTGCGGTCGATTGTGAAAGTGTGTTTGCGGTCGTTGATTGTAATTCTGCCAGTTGGCTGATAGACAAAGGTTGTCGCCTGATGGTTGGTGCTTGTGTTGTAATCGTATGTGAAGTCGTTGGTCGGCGTTGTTTTGTTACCGTCGTTGTCAAAGTAAATTGTAGTGCTACGTAAGCATTCGCCTTTTGTGTAGCCATCTGGCGAGTAGTTTATTTTGAATTTGCTTTCGGTGTATGACTCTACATTGCCTTTTATGTTGCGACGGCTTCTATCATCGGTTTGAGCAAACGATGTTGCTGTGAAAACAATCAGCATAAGAAACAATATGGCGACATTTATTTTCATAATGTTTCCCAATCGTCACGATTATTTTCGGAAACGGCTATAGTTGATGGTATCTGCTTGAGTAGTTCGGTAGTGCGTTGTATTGTTTCGGGCAATGAAGCAATGGTTTCGGCAATGTTGTCATGGGGGATTGTGATTGTAATCTGGCGGTTGCCATCAACGAGCAGCGACAATTTCGATTCGGTGGCAAAATGTTCCAAAACGAATGGCAATCTGCTACCTTTCAACTTGTTGCGCACAATGGCACCAATCGACAGAATGGAAATGTCGATGTTTTTTGTCAACTTGCTTATTTCGATGAAGATTTCGTTCCATTCATCTTCCCACTGCGGATACAAGTCGTTTATTTCGAAGAACATGCGTGCGATTGCATTTTCCTCGTTGCGGGTAACATCGAAAAGGTTTCCTCCGACATAAAAGCCGATTTTCACGCCCAATCGGTATGCTTCCGACTTACGAATTGAGAAGTCCACATTCGACATTTTCACAACTATTTGCTTGCCATCCTCCACAATGCAGTCCTGCGTAACGCCCAATTCTACAAGATGTTCGATTAGTTGCGTGATGCTTATGTCCTTGCGTTTCCAAATTGAGTGGTAAATCATTTCGGTGATTTTCGCGCTGATATAGTCGTCCTTGCCGCGCTCGATAATTGGTGCGTAGTCGTAACCGTGCGCAATGCAGTCGCTAATGCGTTCGGAAAGGATGCCGGTATATTCTTGGGCGGTCATTGGAGAGTCCTGACAATGCCTGATGTGTTACAGACAACAATACTATAAGTCGTTGATCATATTTTCTATTGTAGTTTTTACCATGGGAATATCTTCCTTTACTGTAAGCAAAACTACTTCTGCATCAATCTCAAAATAGTGGTGTGCAATCTTATCTCGCATACGCATTATGCTTGACCATTGTAATTGCGGATAAAGCGGAAGTAATTCTCCATTTGAAACTTTATCTAGATTTTTTACAGCCTCACCAATTGCAATCAGATTCATACACACAGCATCAAGAAGTAACATTCCGTTGGGCGAACACAAAAAGTCGTCAATGTTATTTATGTTCGCTGTTCTTTCGCAAATGGTGTTAACGAGAGTATTTATCTGCTGGAGCGTATTGCGTGTCAGTTCTTTATCAAGCATAACAGCCCTCCTTTATTATTCTACTGCGAAGTATGGCGTTCATATTTTCTCTAACGCGAACAATTTCAACTTTACAACCTAACAATTTTTCCAATTCGCATTGCATATTGTCGAGTGTGAGCAATGATAGAGCCTTGCCCGTATAAAAGACATCTATGTCGCTGGTTTCCGTTTGTTCACCACGGGCGACGGATCCGAATACGCCTAACTGGTCAATGCCATAGTGCTCTGCAGCGTATGCCTTGAATTGTCCTAGAGTGTATAATATTTCTTCTGTTGTCTTCATTGGATAATGAACTTCACATTTGCAAAAATACAAAATTTTTAATATTGAAATAATAACGCAAATCTTTTCCTTATGCATTCATTGCGAATATGTTTGTCATTTGCGAATACAAAATTACAACATTTTTTTGGGGGGCATTACAATTTGTCCTCTATTGTCGCATTCGCATATTTCTCCGAAAAATCCTTTGCCGTGCATATCAATTCAGAAATTTTGCCTATCTCGGTGGCAAAATTGCTGTCGGTTACGCAAATGTGAAGTTGCTTGCCGTTTGCAAGGTCAATGTCGATTTCGCTGCGGTCGGAAAGATGTTCGATGCTGTAGCTAACCTCCAATTTGTTGAGAATGCTTTCGAGAAGTGTTTTGGTGGATATGCGACTGATTTTCTGCTGTTTCAATAGCTTTTGCGCCTCCATTTTGGCGGATTCGTAATCGTGAGTGAGCCAACTATCAATTAGCATTGGCATGTCGGCAATGAAATCAACAAGTTTTTCCTCAACAATTCCGATTTTGTATTCGGCGGATTTTTCTCCGTGCATAGTCAGACGGAGATAACCGCTACCAACATAGTCGTGCCTGTAAATTTCGATGCTTGCCTTTCCAAAATCAAGGTTTATTATGCTGTTGCCCTTGCTTTGCTTTGGAATTGTAATGCCCTTTGCTTTAAGCAGTTCCGAAAGGTTGTCAATGTCAAGATAGATGGTTTGGGCTGGCTCTCCCGATACGCGTTCGGCAACCTTGTGCTGGACAAAATGCGCCTGTGCAACGGATTCATCGTTGTTGCAAAGCCTTGCAATTTCAAGGTCTTCGACAAGTTGGGCGATTATTTGTTCGGTGGTCTGCATTTCGGTTACGATTTTGTCCAAGTCTCATTTCTGGAAATTTTGTCAATCTCCACATCGGCAGGAATTTTCTCAAGATTTGCAATGATTTCTTTCAATTCGGGCAACAGATTCCAACATGTTTCAACTAGTCGCCTATGGCTTATGCCAATGCTTATCTTGCGATGCCCAACCTTTACTATCAATGTCGATTTCGATTTACCGTGCTCTATTCTGTACTCAAGTCCGCTTCCATTAAGTTTAGATGCAACTAGCGCTTCAAGCGACATTCGTTCGATGTCCTGTTGTTTCGACTGCCTCATTGCTTCCTCGGTAATGCTGTCCCATTCGCTGTTCCAAATGGCGTATGAGTTGCCAATCGCAATGATTACATCAGCAATGTCCTCTGGGGTTTTGTCCGAAATGCCTATTTCGTCGAATTGGTCTTGCAAAACCATCTTTGAAATCTGTCCGTAACGGCTGTCGAAGCGCATTTTTATTGTGATTTTTGTCTCTCCGAGGTCAATTACGTATTCACGGCGTGGCTTTATGGTAATTTTTTCATCAGCAACACCGTGACTTTTCAGTCGTTCAATCATTGGTTCGATGGAAAACCCTTCGTGAGCGTATGGCTTTTCGTACATAAGCTGACTAATGCAGTTGCTGATGTATTTTCGTCTGCCGATGCGGATTTCCGCTGCAGGGTCAGTGCCGTTTTCGCGGCATCGTCTGATGTCTTCGGCAAGGCGTGATATGTAGTACTGGCGTTTCAGCATTTCGTCATTCTTGTTTCGGCAAAGTTCGCAATTTTTCCCAATACAGCCTTGCTGTCGGTGGCAAAAGAGTTATGGTCGATGACAATGCTTTGTCCGTCAAGCGATAAGATGGATTTGCCGATGTGGTGAACAATGTCGAATTTCTTGCCATGCACTGAGCTAACAAGCGCATCTATTGTCCTGCATTCCACATTGAAATTCTTCGCTATCTTCGAAATACGCTTATATGTTTCTGGCCATTGCTTTTCCCATTCGGGAAATTGCTTGTCGGCTACCATAAGAATGTTCGCGGTAGTAGTTGTAGGACAACTGGTTATGTTTACTGCACCGTCTTTGCATTTGTCGATGGAAATATGGTAGGCGTTTTGCGAAAAGAATGTAATGAATTCTGTACAAAAAAGGCAAAAAGTGTGATTTTTCATTCGTATTTCGTAACAATGCTGTGTATTGTCGTAGGGAAAATCGTCTGGTGTAAGTCCTTGTCGGCGAAGTTCGGTAAGAAAATTGTCCTCCGAAAAATTTTCCACGCCTCGCGAAGCCTTGTCGAACAATTCGGAAAGTCTGTCCTGCATAAAACAATGCCATGCTTCTTCCTCGCTGATAGCATTGACAGCAACTTTTTCTGCAAGATTGCAAATACTTGCTTCGTAACTTTCCGTTGCAACAAGTACAGACATTATTCCTTTGGTTTTAACGCATTTCCGACTTGCTCAGCAATATGTCTCATCCCTGCCACTGTCGGGTGACTGGTTTTCTTGGTAATGTTTTTCAATTCGATAACTGAAATGTCATAATGACTGCAGACTTCGCGGATAGTTGATGTTATTTCATCTTTAAGGCAGTCGTTTACAATGAAATATATTTTTGCCTTTGGATGATTTTCGCACAAATACGAGGCAAGATAGGTCATTGCAGGGCGGAAGGAGTACAAATCCTCTTCGGTCCAGCCTTCGTATTTTAGTGTCCCGAGAGGTGCGCCTGCCCAGTCGTCGTTTGTTGCTCCAAAGACGAGAATTATGTCGGGATTGCCGATGTTTGGTGCACGCGTGATGAATGAACGGTCTTTGTAGTCGCGACCGTAATATCCGCTGTAACTGATGGTTGAACCGCTGTACGAATTGTTGATTTCAAGTTGCAGCCCGTATTCCTCGCAAAGAATCCACCACCATGTCTGCTCCACTTTTTCCACATCGGTACGGTCGCGTTTGGTTTTGAAGTACCATTGTTCGTTTTCCTGTGGTGTTGTGTATCCCTCAAAAGTACTGTATGAGTCGCCGAGAATGGAAACGATGGGTTTGGTTTGGGCGGAAGCAGACGTTACAAAAGTGCTGATGACAAATGTCAGCAAGACCGCGATTGTTTTAGCGAATCGCACTAATATAATCCTATTTTCATTCCGCTTGTGATATTTTTTTGCCAAGTCAAATCCGTTGCCGATGAGAATGATTCTGTTCATTATTTTTTTTACAAATTTTAGTTCAGTTTTGATTTTACAGCCGATATTTGTCTTACCATCCCACCATTTACCTCTGCCCAATTTTTATATGTGGGATTAGGGATTTTTTTCTGTGCTAATATATTTTGACCTATTGTTCTATCGCTTCATCACTTTCGTTGTTCTCGCTATAATCATCATCCATCAGTTTCTTCAGTTCTTCTATGTCAGGCAACGCATTTTGCATTGTTTCTGGCATTTCTGAAATCGTTTTGTAAGTTGCGACACCCATAGGCTTGTTATAGTCGCGAACAGCATATTCGGCGTATGCTTGATTTGCAGTCTTGCATAGAACAATTCCTATGCTGGGATTTTCGTGAGGCTTGCGCACCTTATCGTCAAGCACCTGCAAATAAGCAAACAACTGCCCTAGATAGGCTGGTTTGAATTTGCCAACTTTTAACTCGATTGCAACCAAAGCGTTCAGTTCCCTATTGAAAAACAGCAAATCACTCCACATTTCTTCGCCATAGATTTCAAGATGATATTGGTTTCCAACAAATGAGAAGTCGCGACCTAGTGTCATTATAAAACGCTTTATATTACGAATGATGTGTTGTTCTACCAACCGTTCGTCAACATCTTCCTCTTGCGCGTCAATATCTTCAACATTGACATAGTCCAACAGATATTCGTCTTTGAACATCCTTACGGCTTTCATAGCAGCACTTGCCGATGACATAGTCTGAGCAAAGTTGTTTGGTGCAGTATGTTCTGGCTGAGGGATTCCCGATTTGAGAACTTCCCTCAATGTATATTTATCCCATTGGTGTACAACTGCTTCGTGAATACAAAACAATACCTCCTGAATGTTTTTTGTCTTATGCAAAATCTCCATGTGGTGGGAGAAACTAATGCCAAGAAACTCGTCCCTGTTAATTTCGGTCGCCGTTGGCGACCATTTTGACAAGGCAAAGTTATCACACGCTATCGGCACTTGCTTTTGCTCTCTCCCAGAATCGGTCGCCACTGGCGACCGATTTATGTACATAGACCAAAACTCAGCAAATGTACGCATCTTTTTGATGCTTTCTTCCGAAAATCCACGCAAGCCAGGCAATTCTCTTCGCAATTGTTCACTAATTGTTTTGATTGCGCCAGTTCCCCATTTCCCTTTGCGCGAATTGGCAGAGACATATAGTCCCACTCCGAAATACAACGACAGTTGTGTGCCACTAATCATCCTTACTGCCCGTGCCTGACTTTGCAATATTGCCGACTTTATAGCTTTTACTGCCGATAGCAATTCCGTTGATATATTTTTATTTTCTTCCATCGCCTTTTTCTAATTTTTCTCCGCTAATGTAATACTATTTTTCATTCCGCCTGTGGCACTGGGTTTTGTTTATAATCTGTCGTGGTGTTAGAAGGTGCTGCTATTTCTTCTGCAAAGTTATTGAGCATAACACATTCCTCACGAGTTATGCGTTTTTGGCTGTCATTATAAGGCCATGGACTAAGTATCAGCAAATGTCCTGTGGCTACTGCATCAAACAAATAGTCCGACGGCTTATAGTACTCTCCAAAACCATTGTTGGTAAGGTAAATTATAGGATGCTGTTCTTTTAATAAAACTGACAATATCTCCTTCTCTTTGGGACTGATAAACGGTGACACCATAACCGTACCCTTACGAGCTGCGACAATACAGCCGTTCATATAATCGCGTAGAGATTCATCATCTCCCTGCTTCGCTACATCCAACAACTCTCGATGTACATGTACTGTTTTTCGGCTTCCATTCATTAAGATGGCGATATTTCCCACTGCATTGTACTTTCTACCATTAATTATTACATTGTGTTGCACACGAAAGAAATCAGGTTTTAACCGTTTGGTAGCGAGCCTCTGTGGGTTCATCCGTATATAACGCATCATTGCATCCAGTTGTCCTCGACGATAAAGTGGGCGTATGAAAGGCATTTCGGTGAATACGGGAAAAGGATACGAACTGCTGTTCTTGGCAAGATTTACTTCTCTGTCAGCAAAGCCCGAATTAAATTCGGGCGAGTCTGACAAAGAATATTCGCGACCAAGTTTTTTTGCTCCTTGCCAGAAACTGCGGACAACCATCTTGATGCTGTTTTTCATCTGCCGTGTGACATAGATGACCGCATGCAAATGGTCGGGCATAAGACAGAATTGCAGGATTCTAATTTCTGGATAATAGGATGGAATATGCAGCAGTTCCTCGACTATACTGTTACCTAGTTTCGTGCGCTCAACTTTGGCTTGTGCAGGATCGTTCCCAGGAATAACGAGTGTCCCCAATAATGGCTCGCGTGAAGGAATTGTGAGTGTAATATGATAGATGCCCACGCCTCTCCACACTACATTAGCCCCATGCCATCGCCATTTGTTCTGCTCGTTTTCCATTGTCATCATTTACTATTTCTCCCAATACCAATCTATGAAATTCGCATAACTTGTTTTCAGTCCGTGCGCCAAATCAAATCCGTTGCCGATGAGAATGATTCTGTTCATTATTTCTTTTATCCTTTTTCTATTTCTCTCTCCACCATCACCTTTGCCTCATTCAATAGTTGTTTTGCCTCATTTCGTAATGATATGCTCTGTTGGACATAGTCTGCGATTTTGATTTGGACTTCTTTCCGAATTTTGGGTATGACTATGTTTGAAAGTTCGGTCTTGCCTATTGCGGTTAGGATTGTTCCCGAGCAGCCTTGCTTCAATAGGTTTTGCATAGGTTCCGATTTGAACAATACCAACAAGGTTTCTGGATTGATGTTTTTGGAATTAATCACATAGAAACCTGTTGAACAAATAGCCTTGTCATATTCGTCTGTTACCAAAGCAACACTTTGCAATGATCCCTCAATCGATGAAACAATGACATCATTCGTGTGCACCAAGCGTCTTGCCCTTGATGGCAATTCTGCACCGATTGAAGTGGTACATCCTGTAATTTCTCCAGAATTACCAATATTACTCAGTTCGATATACTTGTACTCGCTATTATCTACTGGATTGAAATTCTTTTCATTCAATGTACAGATGTTTCCCAAAGCATCTGCCCCATTCATGTACTTTCTAATGAAACTTGTATAATCCTCATATTTGCTCTGATAATACTCCGCATCCAATCTTCCGCTTGCCAAAAATGATTCTTTCAGTTGTTTGATATTAACAGAATTATTACAAGGTTGCCATCCTTTTAAACCAAGTTCTGATAACAACTGGATTTCAGCTTCCCTGTATAGTTTTAGAGATTGTACCCTTTTGAAGTTTGCTATTTCAAAATGTTGCTTTATTTCCTTTTGTAAATCCATATCTAAGATTGGAATCTCTATTTCTTTAACCTCCTCTGGATTTACATTTGTCTGATTAATAGATTGTCTCGCTCTACGTTTTATTTCATTAATTCCTTGTCTTGTGTTCAGAAAAGCACATAAGTATTCCGGAAGAATAATACTTTCAATGGGATTAAAACGAACTAAATAAGAAGCGAAAGTTCTTTCAATATCATCATTTTGATAATAGATTCCTGTTCTACCAACCCATTCAAACGAATTTGTTCTATTGAATAAAACATCACAGTTTTTCAAGGCAAAACGCTTATACTCTTCTGACGAGATGGCTGCAAATTTATTAACATCAAGGTCACAAAGCATATCGTGCAATTCGTTCATCCTATAAATCGGGTATCCTTTTTTATCTTCGTTCATTTCAATAGAAATACCATATTGAGATGAATGGATAATATCCCCAATTTTAGAATACATCAAACGTGGGTTCTTAATAGGAGCCTTCGTATAAAATTGGCTATCAACTCTAAAATCTTTGTTTTTAATAGTTTCTGATAACATGGCTTCTGTTATCTCCAGCCCTTCCAACAACGCCTTATACTTCTCCTCGTTGAAAGGGCTACCTAAAAAAAACTTAGCCCTTCCTTTTGGGCAAACTCGGCAAAGGCCTCGGCAATGCCGTCTTTGGTCAAGCCGTCGTGGTTGAAAAGGTCATGTTTTACAATTAGATGCCCGTGGCTATCTAACAAATATTCGTTGTTTTCGCTAGGACCGTTGCCATAATGCGGGACAGGGTCACATGCAACGCCTTGCATAGTAGTCTCAGGAAAATCACCTTTCTTTACAAAAATCTTTTCTCCGCTGTTGTCTTTGCTCGGCTCCTGCATGGTTGCAAAGAAAATAGGATAGTCCTCTTTCTTGGGACATAACACTTCATCCCATTTCTGCACAAATAATACACTTGTTTTTGTGCCAGTATGTGGCTTAAATACATTTCCGTGCAAGCCCACTACTGCCAAAATTCGGCAACGCTCGGCAATGTAGTCGCGTATGTATTTGTCACTACTATTGTTAAATCTTCCTTGTGGCAACACTATCGCCATACGCCCGCCAGGTTTCAAGAAATCAAGATTACGCTCGATAAAAAGTATATCTCGTCCAACCTTGGTTGCCATTTTGCCAGCAGAGTTCTTGCTCAATTCGTATTTTGACAAAATGCGACTTTCTTTAATATCTCCTGCAAATGGGGGATTGGCCATAAGAATGTCGAATTTGAAATCGCGATTGCTATTTTTGTCAACGCGCATTTTCTTCAACTTGTTCCAGCCGTTGAAATATGTTTCCTGCCAGTTTTCGTCTTTCAAGTTCTCGTCCCAACGCTCGTAATCCAATGTGTTTAAATGCATAACATTGGTCTGTCCGTCACCGGCAATAAGATTCAAAGTTCTTGCGACACGCACTGCCTTTTCGTCAAAATCAATAGCAAAAACTTTGTTTTGTACATAGTCGGTACATTCTTGAGGCTTTTGTTCCAAGGTAAACAAATGGCTTTTTTTCAATCCTTTGCTTTCCAAAATCTTTTGCCAAACATAGAAAATTGTATGCACAGGGAAACCGCAACTACCAGCAGCGGTATCAATCATGGTTTCATTTTCCGATGGATTCAGCATCCGTACACACATGTCAATTACATAACGAGGTGTAAAATATTGTCCTTTTTCGCCTTTGCTGCTTTTGTTTATCAAATATTCAAAAGCTTCGTCAACTACATCCAAATTGGAATTAAACAATTTCACATCCTGCAACGAACTCACGCAAACCGACAAATGCGAAGGTGTAAGCATCAATTTCGCATCTTCCGTAAACACGCCCGACCATTTTTCTTTGGCTTCATTGAAAAGGTTTTGAAGTTTTTCTTTCAATTCTGTTTCTGTATCACCATAATTGCGGAACTCCAAATGGCGGTCTTTCTTGCGACCGCTTTCCATTTCATCATACAATTTGGTAAAAATCAGTTTGAATACTTCTTCAAAAACATCTACTCCCGCATTTGCAAGAACTTCATCTTCCATTTCCAAAATCAAGTCTTTCAATGATTTGCGTTCATTTACCAATTTGTCTTTCTTCACCAAGTCGTCAATAAACCAACGCTCGCTCAAAATGTCGGAAAGTTTTTCATTGGCTTTGGGAATTGTAGGAATGTCTTCAAAGAAATTCGGATCCTTGCGATGATAATATGATATACTTTCGCCATTTGTCCAAACACCGATAGGAGCACCTGTACCGTTGCAATAGCTTTTCAATTGCTCCTTGCCATCTTTCAGTTTTGGGCTTTTCAACTCAACAATGATGTACGGAGTATAAGTTTGGTCCTTGTCGAAAATTACAATATCTGCGCGTTTTTTCTCGCGACCAAATGTTACTATGTATTCCAGTTCCATTCTTGAGGCAGGATAATGGAAATCCTCAGTTAACACCATTAAATACAATTGACGAACAATTTCTTCGGGAGTGAGTTTTATCTCTTTTCCTCTGACAATACAGTTTATATAAGGCGTAGCTTTGCCTTTTACATCTTTTTCTATTATGCTTTGCTCCAACTTAGTAATCTTATCGTTGTTGAATTGCGTCAAATTGTAATCGCTACCTTTTAGAATTTCTGAAATCGTAATCATATTATATTATTTCTGATGTTTTGCAAAAATAGTAATAAAAACACTCTATATAAAGAAAGTTATAAACTCTAAACTTTATTCCCCATCCGTCAGTTTTGGCTTTTCATCATCGCTTGCCTCTATGGTTTTTATATAGTCGCTGGCACGCTCGGGTGATACAAGCGAGCGCCCAAGGCGGCGTTCCATTGTTTTATAGGTTCAGCCTTCTTGGAAGGGACAGACTGAATAATACGGAAAATGCCTTCTAAATCAGCGGCTTGTGTCTTTCGATGTTTGCCATCTGGAGCAAGCATTTCAACAGGGGGACAAATTGTCCCCCACTTGGATTTCAGTTCAGGATCCCTCCGCAACATCTTTTTGATGTAATCACGCGGATTCACGGTATCAGTTAAAACTTGAACTATGTCCGCTACAGAAAAATAGTACTTTTCCTCCTCTTCGTTCCATACAACACGGACATTCTTTCCGTCAAAAACCTTTATTATAGATTCGTTTGGCATAAATTCCATTATTTACTTTGCAAATTTACAAAAACACACGCTTGTTTCATAATAA
>JAFZLK010000005.1 GCA_017551515.1 Bacteroidales bacterium
TAACCTTTAGCTCGCGCAAGCAATCATCTCAAACAATTTCAAACTAACATAAACCATTTCAAACCATTATACAATGTCCAATTTGTGGGAGTCGTTGCGCGCAACGACCAAACGGGCACAATTTCTCTCTCAAACACCTTATTATATATATCCCAACATTTGAAGCTCCAATTTTCCCAAACCACACCAATTACAACGACTTACAAACGGATTGTTCATTTGTTCAAAAAAAGTGCTTTTAAACATTTGCGCTTTAAAAATAAAAGTCGTACCTTTGGGAAAATTTTTAACAAAACAAACTTAATAATATTATGGCAAAAATCAGAGGAGCCGTCAAAGTTGACACCGAAAAATGCAAGGGCTGCAGCGTTTGCTTGGGTGCTTGTCCAATGGGTGTCCTTGATCTGGCAAAAGAAGTGAATGGAAAGGGGTACAACTACTGCTACATGAAAGACCCCGAAAAGTGCATTGGCTGTGCAAGCTGTGCGATTGTATGTCCCGATGGAGTAATTTCTGTCTATAAGGTAAAGGTGGACTAATTAATCTCAAAAAAATTAGCTAAATGGAAAAGGAATTAAAGTTAATGAAAGGTAACGAAGCTATAGCAGAAGCTGCTATTCGTTACGGGGCAGACGCTTATTTCGGATATCCTATTACTCCGCAGTCGGAAGTAATCGAATATTTCATGGAGCAAAACCCAATTGAGAGAACTGGTATGGTTGTATTGCAGGCAGAAAGCGAAGTTGCTGCAATCAATATGGTATATGGTGCTGCAGCATGTGGTATGGCTGCTATGACATCTTCGTCAAGCCCGGGCTTCAGCTTGAAGCAGGAAGGTCTTTCGTACATCGCAGGTGCAGAATTGCCTTGCTTGGTACTTAACGTTGTCAGAGGTGGACCAGGCCTTGGTACTATCCAGCCTTCACAGTCCGACTATTTCCAATCGACCAAGGGCGGTGGACACGGTGACTACAGACTTATCGTTCTTGCACCTGCATCGGTTCAGGAAATGTACGACTTCGTAGAGATAGGTTTCGACCTTGCTTTCAAGTACCGCAACCCAGTATTGATTCTTTCTGATGGTATCATCGGTCAGATGATGGAAAAGGTTGAAATCGGTCCTCAGAGAGTAAGAAGAACCATGGAAGAAGTTATCAAGCAGTGCCCATGGGCTACCACAGGCAAGACCGCAAACCGCGAACGCAACATCATAACTTCACTCGACCTCGTAGCATCACGTCAGGAAGAATTCAACCGCAAGCTCGTCAAGAAGTACGACACTATCCGCGAAAAGGAAGTAAGATGCGAATGCATCAACTGCGACGATGCTGACTATGTATTCGTAGCATACGGAACATCTTCACGTCTTTGCATGAAGGCTATCGACCTTCTGCGCAAGGAAGGATACAAGGTTGGTTTGGTTCGTCCAATCACATTGTTCCCATACCCGACTAAGATTATCGCTGGTCTCGCTGAGAGAGTAAAGGGATTCCTCACAATCGAAATGAGCACCGGACAGATGGTGGAAGATGTAATGCTCGCAGTAAACGGCAAGCGCCCTGTTAAGCACTACGGTCGCGTTGGTGGCGTTGTTCCGACTCCGGAAGAAATCGTTGATGCAATGAAGAATTTTATGAAAGGAGAATAAGTCATGGCAGAATTAACAATTAACGATATAATCAAAGAAGAAAACCTTGTTTACAAGAAAACAAAGGTAATGACCGATAACGTAATGCACTACTGCCCGGGTTGTGGTCACGGAACTACCCACCGCCTTGTAGCTGAAGTTATCGAAGAACTCGGAATTCAAGACAAAACCATCGGCGTTACTCCAGTAGGATGCTCGGTTTTGATGTACAACTACCTCGACATCGACATGCAGGAGGCAGCACACGGTCGTGCACCTGCCATTGCAACCGCTATCAAGAGGGTTATGCCCGACAAGTTCGTATTCACCTATCAGGGCGACGGCGACTTGGCTGCTATCGGTACTGCAGAAACAATCCACAGCTGCAACAGAGGCGAAAACATCACCATCATATTCGTAAACAATGGTATCTACGGTATGACTGGCGGTCAGATGGCTCCTACTACACTTGCTGGTATGAAGGCTGTTACCTGCCCACGCGGTCGTGACGTGAACACAATGGGTTACCCGTTGCACATCACCGAACTCATCGCTCAGTTGCCGAATGTTCGCTTTGTAACCCGTCAGTCGGTTCACACTCCGGCAAACGTTCGCAAGGCAAAAGCTGCTATCCGCAGAGCATTCGAAAACCAGAAGGACGGCAAGGGCGGTCTCTCATTCGTAGAAATCGTTTCGAACTGCAACTCCAACTGGAAGATGACAGCTGTTGATGCAAACAAGTGGATGGAAGAAAACACCTTCAAGGAGTACCCACTCGGCGACATTAAGATTGACTGGGAAATTCAGGAAGGCAAAATCAGCTTAAGAAACAGGAAGTTAGACTACTAAAAATTCAAAGATCATGACAGAAGAAATAATTATAGCAGGATTTGGTGGACAAGGA
>JAFZLK010000040.1 GCA_017551515.1 Bacteroidales bacterium
CCGACTACCGCCAGTCGCTATACAGCCTGACGAACACGGAATTGTCCGGCGGAAACATAACAGAAAAGCTTGAACAAACTGAAAAGTCCGAGTACGCACTGTTGCAGACAATAATCCCAAATGTCGATGCGGAAACAAAATCTGTCCTGTTGCCTATCTACAACAAACTTGAGGAAAAATACTCATCGCAAACTGAGATTGTCGAAGTGAGCGGAACAGATAACGCAAATACTGACAACACTGGCAAGGCATCGATTTCATCACAACTCAAGGCTTCCGTTTCACGTCAGGAAAAGTACGAGACAGACATAGCAACCGCAGGCTCGGAAATCAGTGACATTGAAAACAACATGCTCTATGCAGACCGCAACGAGAGGAAGCGACTGCAGACTGAGCTTAACGAAGTCACATCCGAACGCAACGGCAACGTCAAGAGCCTACGCGAGGAGAAGGAACGGTTCTACGCAGAAATTGACAGGTCTGCTCGTGAGCAGATTTTAAATACCGGAGCTTCTACAGAATACAGCACAAAGTACGCCGACTACCGCCAGTCGCTATACAGCCTGACGAACACGGAATTGTCCGGAGGAAACATAACAGAAAAACTTGAACAAACTGAAAAGTCCGAGTACGCACTGTTGCAGACGATAATCCCCAATGTCGATGCGGAAACAAAATCGGTTCTGTTGCCTATCTACAACAAACTTGACGAAAAATATGCGACGGAACCCACTCGTATCATAAGCGGAAACGAAGTCGCTTCAAATACAAATTCAGAAAACAATAGCGAATACAATACGTCACAATATATTGAAAATGATTCGTATGCAAAATCTATTAGCCGTCAGGAACAGTTGATTCGCAACATTGATATTTCAACCAAAGAAATCGAAAGCCTTGAACAAAGGAAAGAAAATGGCAAAAAATCGGAGCAAAAACGTCTTGCCGATGAAATCACAATGGAAGAAAGTCGCAAACTTGATGAGATTCAAAAGTTGGCTATAGAAAAATCTAATTTCTACTCCGATATGCACAAAACGATAGAAATATCCTTGTCTAAACAATCGGATTCCATTCGCAATGAATACAAATCGGCTTATGATTCGTATGCCGAGGCATTGAGTACCATGAAGGTTGGACTTGCGTTCTACGATATGGAACAAGCAAACAAAATTTACGACAAGGCAGAAGTCAAAGAGTATAAGTTGCTTCAACAAATGAAGTCGCTTGCTTCCGATGATGTTCGCTGTGCTGTCCATAGCATGATTGACAAGATGGAAACTAAAAATCCTGCTCTGAAAAAGTATCGGATTGAAGAAAAGGAAGCGACTGAGGACGAAAAACCTGTGATAAGTTCAAATACAAACTCAGCAAATGACATATCGCAGACTATTGTAGAAACTCCAGATTCATCATCAGTAGTGGCAAAGAAAAAGTCCATGTCTGGATATTCTACTGATTCATACGGCATTTATGATATGCCAGAAATAAATATGGGATTGTACTACCGCATACAAATTATCGCGGTCAATGTAAGATACAGAATGCGTGACTTCAATGGGTTGTCATTGATTTTTACCGAGTTGATTCCAAATACGAACCTAATTCGCTATATGACGGGCGAATATTATAGGTATGCTTCGGCCCGTGAAGACTTACCTACAGTAAGAGGACTTGGTTTCAGTGACGCATTTATCGTAGCATACTACAACGGCAAACGAATTTCAATTGCAGAAGCTAGAAGACTTGAAGCAATGGAGTTTTCCAATGAAAACGAAGAAATTCCAGTTGTAATACGTCACGAAGCTCCCTCCGATTATGTTGAGCCTGAATATATCGCAGGAAATATAGTATCGACAAAGAATACCAATGTTACAGGAAATGGCGTAGAAGATCAGAACAATGTTGTGGATAATTCCGCAAATATCGCAGGAACAAGGACATCTAATTCTACAAATACCAATGTAGCAATGACTTCTGGTTCTGCTGGTGAGGCAGGAATGACAACCGAGGAAGCTGTAGCCAAAGGTATGTATTTCGCCGTGCAGATTGGTGTTTACAAGGACAAACGGCAGCCGTGGCAAATGAAGAATATTACACCGATAGATTATGAGACTATGTCAAATGGTTTCGTACGTCATACGTTTGGTAAGTTCGACGACTATAATCAGGCAAGGGCGGCTCAAACTAATATTCGACGATTGGGAATAACCGACGCATTTGTTATTGCATATATTGATGGTCGTAAAGTAAGTTTCTCCGAAGGCATTGAATATCAAAAACAAATGGAAAACAAGCTAGTGGCACAATCATCAACTAATAATGTAGAATTGCAGTCTAAGTCAAACGGTTCTGGCGAAGAAAATCTGTCGAATGTTGAATATGCACCCCTCAACCTTACAACTGGAACAGAGGAAAACAATGTGACGGGTATTTCGTATTATGTACAGATTGGAGCATTCTCCAAGTCTCCTGACCCAGAAATATTGTCGGTATTCTCGAAAGTGGCAGGCGATAAGATTCATGTGAAGTTCCCACACGAAGGTTTGCAAATTTACCGCATAGGCGTATTCAGTTCGTACGAGGAGGCGCAGAACACGCTTGCAGAGGCTCGTTCGTTCGGAATTGCGGATGCTTTCATTGTGGCATTCAAGGGCGATGAGCAGATTTCTAGCTCAGAGGCAATCCGTTTGCAAAACGCAGTAAAGCAAATCGAAGGAAATACAGGTGATACCGTACAAAAAACATCTTCTCAGAATGTATCGATCACATCTAATACCATGACGAAACCTGTTGTTCCTGCCGAAACTTTACAGCAATCAGCTGGTGGAGTTGAGTATTTCGTTCAGCTTGGAGCATTTGTTAACATTCCAGATGCGAGAAGCATGGCGACATTCCGTTCCATTGCCACAACAAATGGATCTAGGCTTTCTACGGTTCAAAATGGTAGGTTTACTAATTATAGAGTCGGGGCTTTCAAGAAATTTGCCGATGTAAAATCTGCAGTCGATACAGCCCGTTCAATGGGTGTCACCGATGCCTTTGTAGTGGCATTCTACAATGGTGAGCGCATCCCTGTAGCCGAAGCAAAAGAAAAAGAATAGAGAATGATGAATGGACGATAATCAGTAGTACCACAGCATTGCACCTCTTTTCGTACACGAAAACATGTAAGTACGCAAGACCTAGCAGCTCAACAACCTAAAACAATTTCAAACAACCATAAACAACCTTTAGCTCGCGCTTGCAATTTCAAACATCGAAACAGTCTCGAATCATCGGACCTTAAGCTCAAACTAGCTAATTTTTGAATCATTGAATCATCAAAATATCAAATCTTTCCTTACCTTTGCACCCGATGAACAAACTATCAGTCATAGTACCATGCTTCAACGAGGAAGCTGTTTTGGAGAAAAGTCCGGCAATTATCCGCGACAAGATAAAATATCTCGTCGGTTATGGAAAAATCTCCAGCGACAGTTTCATACTTCTCATCGACGACGGCAGCACCGACCGCACCTGGGACATCATATCGCAACTTTGTCGCACCGACAAAACATTCTGCGGTCTGAAACTTTCATGTAACAACGGTCACCAGAACGCATTGCTCGCCGGTTTGCAGTTCGTGTCCGACAAATGCGATGCCTGCATAAGCATCGACGCTGACCTGCAGGACGACATCAACGCCATCGACGACATGGTTAACAAGTTCGACGAGGGCTACGAAATAGTTTTTGGCGTTCGCAACTCGCGCAAAACCGACAACTTCCTGAAACGCTTGTCAGCAAGTTTCTTCTACTGGTTCATGTCGTTACTCGGTACAAAGACCATCCCCAACCATGCCGATTTCCGCCTGATGTCGAAAAAAGCAATATGCGCCCTTCTGAACTACAAGGAGAAAAATATTTTCCTACGTGGCATAATCCCTTCGATGGGCTTCAAGAACTGCACCGTCCAGTACGACAGGCAAAAACGCATTGCAGGGAAATCGAAATTCTCTCTCGGCAAAATGACCAATCTTGCACTTTTCGGCATAACATCATTCAGCACCAGACCGTTGCGATTGATTTTCCTTGTAGGTGTACTAAGTTTTTTCATAAGCATCGCCTCGTTCATTTATGTACTATGGTCGTACCTTGGCGGTGAAAGCGTGAAGGGCTGGACTTCAATTATCGCCTCAGTGTGGTTCCTGGGCTCGATAATAATAATGTCGATAGGAATCATCGGCGAATACATAGGCCGTATCTACAGCGAAGTGAAAAACCGTCCGCCATACAATGTTGAGATGGTGATATATGAAGAGGAAAAAGCGGATTGAGATTCTGTTCTCTTTTTGACTGCTACAAAAAAATTTTTTCAAGATTTTTGCAAAACTCGCCCCGAAAAGTGTATCTTTGCACCGAAAACTCGCCCCGAAAAGTGTATGAATTTCACAAAAAGTCGCCCCTAAAAATGTTAATGCATTCATTTTCAAGACTTTTAAAATTAATTGAAATTTATTGAAAATATGTACAGAAGAAAGATAGAGAAACTGCTGCTTGAATGGAAAGGCAAAAAAGACCACAAACCACTGGTTATAAAGGGTTGCCGTCAGTGCGGAAAAACTAGTTCGGTGATGGAATTTGCACAAAACAACTACAATCATGTGGTGTATCTTGATTTCCACGAACATAGGGAATACAAAACGTTCTTTGCCGGTTCTCTCGATGTTGATACTCTTACACTTAACATATCTGTCGGTGTAAAAGATGCCAAGTTTGTCCATGGCGAAACCTGCCTTGTCCTTGACGAGATTCAAGACTGCCCCAATGCACGCGCAGCACTCAAATTTTTCAAGTTGGATGGTCGCTACGACGTAATTTGCACAGGTTCTCTTCTTGGTGTAAATGGCTACAAATCAAGGGAAGAGCAAGAAGAAGAAGCAACTGCATCTATCCCTGTCGGATTCGAGCAGATTGTTACAATGTATCCGATGGATTTTGAGGAATGGCTTTGGGCAAATGGCATAGAACAACAGCACACCGACTACCTGATGGAATGTTTCAACAAGGAAATCCCAGTCAATGAGGCAGTTCACCAACGAATGCGACAATTATTGTTTAGGTATGTTGTGGTTGGCGGTATGCCAGAGGCAGTAAAAACTTTCCTTGAAACAAACGACATGAACGAAGTCTTTGACATACAGCACAATATAATCGAAAACTACAAGTCCGATATGCTGAAATATGCACTTCAGGAAGACAAATCACGCATACGCGAATGTTTTGAATCGATTCCTGCGCAATTAGCAAAAGACAACAAGAAATTCCAGTATTCCATCATAAAGAAAGGCGGACGTGCAAGCCAGTATAATGGCAGTTTGCAATGGATTGAGGATGCAGGAATCATAAGGCGATGCTACAATACCAGCATAACGGAATTGCCACTCGGCGGCAATGCTATACCAGAAAGTTTCAAGGTATATATGAGCGACATCGGATTGTTGACAAGCATGTTGGAGGAAGGTACGGCGTGGAATATAATGCAAGGCAACCTGCAAGGTTACAAGGGTGCAATCTTTGAAAATCTTGCCGCCGACATTTTTGGCAAAATGGGAAGAAAGCTCTATTATTTCCAGAAGGAAGGCGGACTGGAACTCGATTTCCTTATTCGCTACAAAGGCGAATGTTGCCCTGTGGAATGCAAAGCCAAGTCTGGCAATGCAAAATCATTACAGACGGTATTGAAACACCCCGAACATTATCATATCTTTCACGCCTTAAAACTTGGCGACTACAATGTCGGACGTAACGGTGCAGTGCTTACCTTACCATTCTATATGGCATTTCTGATTAGGGAAGTGTGAAATGGAAAACCTCCCTATTTTCCTTTTCCCGTCTTCACTTCAATTTTCAACCTTTTTCCCATAAACCTGCGGTTCTTGAAAACCTTCAAAACCTTTTCCTGCAAGTCGGAATCGACCTCGAAGAATGTATGTCCTGTAAGTATCTCTATCTTACCAACTTCGGCACCGGCAAGCAAATCACTCGAATTGATAACATCCATCAGTTTCATCTTGGTAAGACCGTCCTTCTCTCCTACCGTTATGAAAAATTTTGTGTATTTCGTCTTGCGACTGCGCTTGTCGAACTTGTCATCACCAGACCTGCGCGAACCACCCTTCTTCTCGTCCTGCTTGCGACCTTTGCCTTTTTTGTCCTTGTCGTAGATGTTAATGTCGGCAGCGCCTTTGTAATAGTTGAGAAAGCGGTTGAACTCGGTTGAGACAAACCTCTTTATCAATTCTTCTCTGTCAAGCGACTGCAACCTTAGCATAATGGCAGGAAGAAATTCCTTTATCTGATTGTCAATTGTCTCTATTGCCATCACCTTGTCAATCATCGACATAAGTTGAATCATGCAGATTTCCTTGCCATCGGGAATTTTCTTGCGGACAATCTCCTTCTTGAGCAACTTCTCAATTTCACGGATTTTATATTCTTCACGAGTATGGACAATCGTCACGCACATTCCGCGCTTGCCTGCACGTCCTGTTCGACCACTACGGTGAATGTAAGTTTCCCTATCATCGGGAAGGTTGTAATTGATGATATGTGTAAGGTCGTTTACATCGATTCCGCGCGCCGCCACATCGGTAGCAACAAGAATCTGCAAATGCTTTGAGCGGAACTTAGCCATCACCATGTCGCGCTGCGCCTGCGACAAATCGCCATGCAACGAATCGACATTATAGCCATCCTGTATCAACTTATCGGCAACTTCCTGAGTTTCCTTGCGCGTGCGGCAAAAAACTATTCCGTATATATTAGGATTTATGTCAACTATCCGCTTCAAGGCAAGATAGCGGTTCTTGGCGCTCACGAGATAATACACATGGTCAACATTTTCGGCTCCCGAATTTTTCTTTCCGACAGAAATTTCCATTGGTTGCATCATATAGTCCTCGGCAATACGGCGAATATCATCGGGCATAGTAGCCGAAAACAGAAGCGTCTGCTTGAAGTCGGGCGTAGCTGACAAAATATTGTCCAAATCCTCCTTGAAACCCATGTCAAGCATTTCATCAGCCTCGTCGAGAACCAAAGTTTTTATCTTGCCTATTTTCAGAGCCTTGCGCTCAATCAAATCCATCACACGACCAGGGGTTCCCACAACGATATGCGCACCTGCCTTCAGCGATTTTATCTGCGGTTCGATGGATGCACCGCCATAAACAGCGACAATCTTCACATCTGGCAAAAATTCGGCAAACGAAACCAAATCCTTGGCAATCTGAACGCAAAGTTCGCGCGTCGGGGAAAGGACAATAGCCTGCGTATGCTGCGATTTAGCATCTATCCTTTCGATTATCGGCAAGCCGAATGCAGCAGTTTTTCCCGTACCAGTCTGCGCCAAACCGATAATATCCTTTTCGGACGACAACAACTGCGGAATTACCTTTTCCTGAATCGGTGTCGGAGTCTCGAACCCACGCTTCCTTATAGAGGCCAAAATCTTCTCGCTAAGCCCAAAATCTTCAAATGTTGACATAAAAATAAATTTGGCGCAAAAATACAACTTTATTTACGATTTGATTAGGATTTAATCCTCTTACCCCCTTCTCTAAAAAAATTAATTTTGAAAGCAAAAAAGTATTATCTTTGCGACCAAAAAAATAGATTGGCCTGATAGTTCAATGGATAGAATGGCGGTTTCCTAAACCGTAGATTCGGGTTCGATTCCCGGTCGGGCTACGAAATACAAATCACAAGTGTTTGAAAATTAAATGCTTGTGATTTTTCTTTTGGCAAATCGCACCACCATCGCACCACGGATTTCGGCGAATGGTTTTAGCATAAAGAAATACGATGAAAAAAAAGCCAGCCACAACAGCGGCTGACTTCTGATATTAACTCGTTGAAATATTGATTCAACTGCGCAAAGATAATAAAAAAGCCACTCAAAAAATGAGCGGCTGCAAAAAACAAAATAATTTATGGCCGAGATGCAAATTACCTGACATCAATGTCCGGCATTGACTGCTCTACGCAGGGATGCCGCAGCACTGAACCTAACGACATTCTTCGCTGGAATGTTGATGATTTCCTTCGGCTTCTTCGGATTGTGACCAGCTCCTACATAGGCATAGAAGGTATCACCATCGTTAAACGATTCTACTAGCCCAATGGATATATGAAGCTGCTCGTCTTCTCTCTTTGCATCGAGATAATTTATTGTGGTTTCTTCATAGTTCCCATCTGCAGATGTCCTAACTATAACAACCACAACCATATCATCAACAAACGAGATGCTACCATCAGCATCGTTTACCCATGTTAAGTCGAGGGAGAAATTGGTATCGTCATTCTCAAAAGCTGCGTGAAGGTCTGTAAGACCTGCCCTTGAAAATTCCCCGAAAGAGAGCCGTTCAAAGTCAATGGCATCATCAACAATGGCATTGTCGAAATTGATGCGAACTGCAGCATTGAAAGCAGATTGTTTCTTTGCCTGGTTCCAGTCGCTTGCCTTCAGTACAGGATTGACCTTTGACATAATTTGTACTATGGACTTGAAGTTAGACCTTACCGTAATTTGTGCGCTAGTATTTGGATTGGCAACAGATGTTGCCAGAGAACGCATATATTCAATGCCTTTCCAGGAGCCACCAACTACTGTTCCTGTTTTTCCTGAGAAACCTCCCAGAATACCTTTCTTAATCTTTCCCATGATATGATAATTTTTATTAGTTAATATTATGATTTCGTTTTACCTCTTTTACAAAACTACCTGCAGGCTTGAAAGCCGGTATATTGTGAGCAGGAATGGTTATACTTGTATTTTTCCTGATGTTCTTTGCCGGAATCTTTATTACTTCCGATGGCTTCTGGGGATTGTGCCCCGTTCTGACCATGCATTCCGCGACAACTGCAACCGTGAAATAAATGATTGTACCAGTATCAACATCAAGACCGCAAGGAATCATTATGCTTGCAGAACCTTTGCCCCTCTCGTTGTCCAGAACATCACAAAACAATGGCTTGTAATCGCCTTTGGATATTTCTTGAACAGCAAACAATATGATTGAATCATTTGGAGACATCCAAGGCGTTTCAATCTTGTTGTCCCAAGACAATGTTCCACTAATATACTCCTGCTCCTCTTCCAAGTCGTTAATAGAAATCTTGGCATTAAACAGAGGCTCACCAACATATTCGCCCAATTTCAATGAAAACAAATCGGTTAATAACTTGCCGGATTCGTCCAAATCAAAATACTTCAAATTGTAACGGAGTGCGTTGTTAAATGAATTTTTGATTGCATTCTTGTTCCAAGATGAGAAGGAAAGCCCTCTGTTGAATGCGGACAAAAAAGAACCAGCAAGCGCCATCCTTCTGCGATGGCGTTGCTGTGCTGGAGTTCTTGGGTTGCTAACATATTTGGGCACTGCTCGCATTGTAGAAACACCTGCGTAGTTTTGTCCGATGACATCACCAACCTTGCCATTGAAACCACCTAATACACCATTTCTAATCGTAGCCATATAGTTGAGATTTACAGGTTGTTAGATAGTCTTTGATGCGCGGAACTTGATAACATTCCTTGCAGGGATGTTGATGATCTCGCGCGGGTTGCGCGGATTGCGACCGACACCGACATAGGCGTAGAACTTGTCGCCCGGGGTGAATGACTCAACCAGACCGATGAACATACGAAGCTGTTCGTCTTCTCGCTTGTAGTTGAGGTAGTCGATAATCACATCGTCCATACCGCCATCGGCAGGAACTTTGACGATAGCAACTGCTACCTGGTCATCGGCGAATGATGTTTCATCGTTTGCATCGTTGGTCCAAGTAGCATTCAGGATTAAGTCGGTGCCATCAGGCACAAATTCCGCTTCAAGACCAGTAAGCTCGGACAATGAAAACTCTCCGAATACAAGCCTTTCCATGTCGATTACGCCATCGACAACGGCGTTCTTGTAGTTGATGCGGACGCCTGCATTAAAAGCAGACTGCTTCTTTGCCTGTCGCCAGTTGGATTCCTTCAGCAGAAGGTTGGCCTTTGACATAATACGGGCAATCGTACTGAAATTAGTTCGAACTGCCATCTGTGCACTAGTTTTTGGATTCGAAACAGAAGTTGCAAGCGACCTCATATAGTCGATGCCCTTCCACGCTCCACCTACGACGGTTCCGACCTTGCCAGAAAATCCGCCTAGGATTCCTTGTTTAATTTTTCCCATGATAAAAAGGTTTTAATGTTGCCTCCAATAAAAAAATAATAAAGGTTTTAATTGACAAAAATACGGACTTGGTACGGACTTGGTACGGAGGTGATACCCGTCAGAACCTTATCCGTCGCAAAGATAATATATATATGATATTTGTCAAAAAAATATTTGATTTTTATCAACTAATTTTTTTCTGTTGTTGCAGTTTGAAGGAAAAAGAGCCGCAGGGGTTACGGCTCTATTGCTGAAATTGCGAGGTAATGACGGAGCTGCTTGATTTTTTTGAACTGGTCGGTGAGGTTTGACAGATAGCTGTCGATTGCATCCAACTTTTTGATGGTGTCGGCTGCTCTCTCGGGGTTTAGAGAATCCCAGATGGTGATAAACTGGGAGCGATAGACATCAATCCGAACAAATTCGATGACAGAACCATGAAGAAACGGGCGGAGATTTCCAGATTCGAAAAGAATACGGGCAACAGCTTTTGCCTGCCTGGGGTCTGGCGTTAGAATCTGAAAACAATTGGGACAAGGGGCATCGAGAGGTTTGCCCGAATTTAATCCGCGCGATAAAACATAGATTGCATTGGGCTGCTGGGTGCCCTGATAGGTTTTTACCTGAATGTGTGAATTTTTCATTTTGTTGAAATTTTTTGGTTAGTACTGATGAAAAATGGGATAACTCCCTGTTGCTTGTCGCACCACGGCACGAACTACGACGGCACACTACGCCGCGCAAGCAACATCACACACTGAAAAAAGAAAAAAAAAAGAAAAAATGCAAAAGGAACGGCTAAATGAAAAAGGGAAAGTGGAGCAGACAAAACAAGATTGGCGAGAAAAAAATACTACCCGAAGGTGTGGAGATTTTTTTATCAGCCACCCTTTAGGGCTTGACCTTGTTTTTGGATGCGGAACGACCTAATTTTGCCGTTTCCTTTTAGTTTTTGATTTTGGATGTAATGTATTACGAATTTCCTTGTACGGATTTCGTAACGAAATGAACGAGAGGTGAAAAGTTGTGAGGCAATGACGGAATTCAATTGGTGATAATAGTGGCTGTAACGGCTGTAGGGACAGTAATGACAATTAATGTTTTTAAGGTAATTAGGGGCTGTAACGACCATAACGACAATTAGGGTTGGAGACGATTTAACGACGATAACGATATAAGGGTTTAACGACATAAGGACATGATGACACATAATAAAATAATGTCAATAACGGCAGTAACGACCATAACGACAATTAGGGTTGGCGACGATTTTAACGACGATAACGATATAAGGTTTTAACGGCATAATGACATTATGGTAGTGTCCTTAACGGCTTTAACGAGATTAGGGTTATTTAACGGCATAATGAAATTCAACAGCAAACCGCTATATTGGGTGGTGGGTGGGCACGGTGCGGAGGTAGTGGAGGAAACAACGCAGGTTATGCAGCCTTGAGCAAGTGGAGGAAACGGAACCAGAAAATAGTGATGGATTGAGTGGAGAATTTTCTGGTGGAGTTTGTGGCGAGCCGTCGCGAGCGGAACGAGGGGGTGTAGCAGAAGAAGCACGAATGAACTGTAATGATAATTGTGTTGGGGAAATGAGTGCTCTGCTACACTCCGTTTGGAAACGCAGGGGTGGCGGAGTTTTTTGCCGTGTAGTTGAGTTTTTTTATGGGGTAAGGCAAGTGCAGATATGCTCTTGCATTGGGTTTTAAAATTGGTGGGTGTGTGAGCTGAATGAGAGACGAAGATGACAGAGGAACGACGGAAGAATGAGGAAGGAAAGAAGCGAACACTCCCACACCGCTGAAAAAGGGTGGAGAAAAAAACACAACGGAACGAAAGCAAAAACTGTGACACCCCGATTAGCCCGAGTGACCCGCAGGCGAGCACAAATATATAGTGTGGCTTGACCCCAATATTATATCATTTACCTTAGAGGGGTTTGGGGGCAAGAGGAAACACGGATGAGGACTGAATGAGCGTTTACAGCAGAAAAAAAGACAGCACGCACACAAACGAGCACCCACTGGAGCGCAAGTGTGTAGTGTGATGGCGGTATGCACAAGGGCTGGCGAAAAAATACTACCTGAGTGTAGGAAAGTGTTGGTGAAAACACTGATGATTCTTCCCCGACATTAGTAGAGGAAAGTGGAGTGAGCAACATCGGCATACCATCATCCCTGTGTGGGTTGTTGTGTTGTGGGTGTGGCATCCCGATATTGCTTGTGGTGGCGTGTGTTGGGAATGTCGAGGGGAGATAAGTGTCAGGGTTTTTGTGTGGGTTTGTTGGGGTTAAAGGTGGAGATTTTTTTCAGCCAGTTTCATATACCCTTGGGCATATTTTTTTGCTGTATAAGTGAATGAGGGACGAATACCTTATAACCTGCGTTGGTTTTGTGGAGGTAGTAGCGGAGGAGATTTTAGGATGTGTGGGATGAATGAGGATTAGGGGCTGAAAGGGCTGTAACGCCCATAACGACTGTAGGGGCAGAATGATTAGGGGCTGTAGAGCCTGTAGGGGCAGTAATGCCAATAGTGTCCATAGGGGCGAAAGATGTTCGGGATGAGGGGATATGTGTTTTCCTGATTTAGGTTGACTCTGGTTTATAAATTATTACTGATATAAATTTACTTTTAAATTTTATTCCTAATATTTCTTTACCATACAAGTCTTATTCCTGTCTGGTGTTGACTGGAGTCCGAAGGACGGAAGGA
>JAFZLK010000006.1 GCA_017551515.1 Bacteroidales bacterium
GGCGGCGGCGGCGGCGGTGGAAGTCGGCGCCCAAGTTTCTGGGGTACCTGTAGCGATAATGGTGGCAATGGTGGTCATGGCGGCGGCGGCGGTTCCGGCGGATGCGGTGGCAAAGGTGGCTACGGAGGTGGATCAGCATTCGGTCTATACCTATATAATACACCAATAACAGGAATAACCGACAGCAACATATCTACTGGAACAGCCGGCATTGGTGGTGCAGGAGGCTCTGGTGGTGCTGGTGGTACTGGCGGCGCAGGTGGTGCTGGCGGTGCTGGAGCCGGTAGCGCAGGAAACGGTGGTCGCGGTGGCTCTGGCGGTCGCGGTGGCTCCGGCGGCATCGGACAACCGGGAGCAAATGGCGTAGCTCTAAAGATTGCAAGAGTAACCAACAGTGGACTGCAACAATCAGAAACTACAGGATACGACTTCAACCTTGCAGGACAAGCCGAAATAATTGCAGGCTCAGATGAACACCCTATTGGAAGTTGCACTGGTATCCAAATCGCAATGAATGGTATATCTTTCTCCTCATTTGGTGCAGGAGCAACTCCATCTAGCGGAGCAAGCGGAACAATTGTATCGTACTCTACCACAGGACTAAAGACCCCAACTGGTTCTTCTGGCAACTATACCAATTTCATTAACATGATTCAAGCTGCGCCAGAACTTCCAACGATAGAAATTGAAGGCGACGATATCGTTTGCTGCTCAAGTACACACGAATACTGCATAACCGATGTGGTACTTGACCCATCAATAGTCGTAAACTGGGATGTATCCTCATCGGTAGCTGAAATAACTAGCGTTACAACCGGTCGCTGCGTTGAAATCGAATTTAGCAACACAACAGGACAAATACAACAGGCTGTTGTCAGAGCCGAGCTTTCGTCATCATGCTGTGGTATTATAAAGGTAATACTATTAAATGTCACAGTAAAACCAGAACCAGAACCATTCACCATTGATGATGTGATAGCATGTGAAGGAGAGACAATAAACCTCAGTATAGATATTGACGAAAATCTTCTTTGCAACCCGTCATACCAGTGGATATACAATGACAGACCAATAGGAAATACCAACTCTCCAATATTGGAATTAACGAATGTAAATCCAATAAATTCAGGAATTTATACAGCATATGTCTTTAATGATTGCGGATATGAATCAACTGACATTAATGTCACAATCAACCCTTCTCCAACTGTTGATATTACAGGAATCTCCCCAGTTTGCGCAGGAAGTTCTTCCAACTTCACTATAAATTCCTCACCTTCGGGAGCAACTGTCATATACACACTGTCAGCAGGAGAGACATCGGAAGAGTTCACTGTCACGACACCACACCAAGCATCGCATATTATAAACGAAACCACACTGCTCACGGTAACCTCAATAGAGGTACCCAATGGATGTTCTGCGGAACTTAACCAGATGTACAACCTTGAACTATACAACGATGTTACCGAAATCTTTGCTGGTGACGACGACAATGTATGCGCCAACACATACACGCTTGACGCATCATGGCCAAGTTCAGAATGGATAGGCGGCTGGACAACTCCTCTACCCGCTAACATAAGCATCGACAATGCGAATTCACCCGTTGCAACCATAACATACAACGGAACAACATACCCGTACGATGCAACTATGACATGGCATTTCGAGAACATACATTGCCCATCAACTGTGGTTTCCGATGATGTTACAATTACATTTGCCACTCCTCCGACCATTACACCGACAACAGTAAACCCGCTTAACGGATGCTACCTATACGACATAACCGAACTCGTATTTGAGTACGGCGGCGGAGCTACCGGCGTAACTGTAACAGGACTTCCAGACAAAGGAATTGACTATACCGAAGAAGGAAACCAGATCATCTTTAGCGGTAATGTTAGCGAAACTGGTACAATATTATACACAATAACCACAACAGGACAAAATGAAGCATGCCAAGAAGCATCGGTAAACGGAATAATCAACCTTGATTACTGCGACATTCCAATTGACGGTCCAAACCCAGTATGCCAAGGCGACATAGCAACATACTCTACCGTAGTTCCTGGCAGCTACTACAACTGGACAGTCGAAGGTGGAAACATAATTTCCGGCAACGGAACAGAATCAATCGATGTGGAATGGACTAGGGCGGGGGCAAATATCATCCGAATTGCTCTTACCGGCACAAATGCACAGCCCACAAGCCATATCATAACAGTAAATCCGACTTACTATCCTGTCATAAATGCAAGAATCTGTGAAGGTGATCGATATACTGAAAATGGTTTCGATGAAAACGAGGAGGGTACATATGTACTGGATTTGCAGACTATTAATGGATGCGATAGTATAGTCACACTGAACCTGACAGTTAATAGTAACCCGAACATAACGATTACGCCATCCAATGTAACTTGTTTCGGATTTGGCAACGGTATGATTACAACAAATGTAAATGACGGATCGGGCAGTTATTCGTACTACTGGTCAAACGAAGAAACTACGTCCAACATAACATCACTTACACCAAACACCTATTATGTAACAGTCACCGACATTGTAACATCATGTACAGCAACGGCTTTTGCTACAATAGGAGAACCCGAACCTATGAGCATACCGATAAGCCACAACGATGTACAATGCGGCATTTCATTAGGGAACGCTAGTGTAAATGCCTCAGGTGGAGAACCACAATACAGATACAATTGGAATACAGGTTCAACAGAAAGCTCTATTGAAAACCTCATGCAAGGAGAATACTCTGTCACTGTTACCGATGGCAACGGTTGTACTCTATCCCAATATACTACGATTAGAAACATAGGTATAATTCCTGCTGTCATCGAAGAACAGAACCCAATCATGTGCCACGGTAACAACACAGGTGTACTTAACGTAACTTCTGAAACAGCAGCAATGCCACTAATGAATTGCATGTGGAGCAATGGGGCAACTTACCCGACGAACTTCAATATTGGAGCAGGAACATATTCTGTTACAATAACAGATGCATGGGGATGCGAAGGAATGGCGACATACAACATAGCCGAACCACGTCCTATAATTGTAAATTCGACATCAACTAATCCGAAATGCTTCGGTGAGCGCAATGGTACTATTACTGTTAATGCCAGCGGCGGAACAGAACCGCTTAACTTCACATGGAGCAACAATATGCACACAGCCAGCATAAGCGAATTAGGAGCAGGAAGCTACTCGCTCACCATCTCCGATGGCAACGGCTGTACCGATGTAAGCACCTACACAATTATATGGCCGGAACAAATGACAATTAATGTTGAATCTACAGACATAGAATGCTTTGGCGGCAGGGGTGGAAAAATCACAGCCACCTCGACAGGCGGCACTTCGCCTCACGAATATTCATTACATTATGGACACCAAACAACAACTGGCGGTCCTATATTCGATGGACTTAGATCTGGTATATACACTGTAGTCGTCACCGATGTATATGGATGTTCCGAATCTACAGCCACAACCATACTGGAGCCTGAACAGATAAAGGTGACACCGATAATTGTTGCGCCATCGTGTACTGGCGGACGTGACGGAAGCATAGAATTGGAAGTTACAGGTGGAGAACCACCATACACATACGCATGGGCTAATTCCGCCAACGAGACCAATTTGATGACAGACCTCGTTCAAGGTACATATAGTATAACAATCACCGATGCAAAGGATTGCCGCGTAACGATGAACGCCCTTTCGATGTACGACCATGTAGGCGAATGCATCAAGATTCCAAATGTATTCACACCAAACGGAGATGGCGTAAACGACACTTGGGTTATAGAAAACATCTGGATGTTCCCAGAAGCTTACATTTATATCTACAACCGCTGGGGACAGCTGATGTACGAAGGCCGTGGCACCGACGAGCCATGGGACGGAAAATACCGTGACCACTTTGTTCCGTCAGGCGTTTACATGTACATCGTTAACCTCGAAAACCTTGAAAAAGAAAGGGCGTATACCGGTACGGTATCAATTTTGTACTAAGATTTAACAATCTTATATTCAATAAAATCGGGCAGTTTCGGCTGTCCGATTTTTTTATGCACATATAAATAGGAAACATATACCTTATAATAAAAAAAGGTATTAACTTTGTGCCCTAAAAATAATTCTGTACAAATGGAAGAAAAATTATTTCAAGAATTTCCTCCCGTGCCGACCCAAGAATGGGAGGATGCGATAATCAAGGACTTAAAAGGCGCCGACTACGAGAAGAAACTCGTATGGAAAACTCAGGAAGGATTCAATGTCCGCCCCTACTACCGCGCCGACAACCTAAATGACATAAAGTATTTGGACTCGAAGCCCGGTGAGTTCCCGTTTGTCCGCGGAACCAAAGGCAACAACAACTGGTTCATCCACCACAGCACCTGCTGCTGCGATGGCGACTATGCTAAGGCGAACAAGGAAGCAAAGTTGTTGCTCACCAAGGGTATCGAATCATTAGGTTTCTACATCGACAACACAAAGGTTCTAACAAAGGAAAATTTCGCGACTTTGCTTTCGGGTATCGAACTTGGCAAAACCCCAGTATCGTTCTGCGGATGCTGCTTGAAAACCTCGGAAACACTGAAGAATTTCCTTGCATACGTTGACTCGTTGGAAATCAACAAGGACGAAGTAATAGCAAACTTCGACTTCAACCCGCTGATGAACCTCACCACAAAAGGTTTCCTATGTGAGGACAAGGCATTCAAGTTGCTTGCAGAATGCGTAAAGATGGCAAAGGACTACAAGAAAGTCCGCGTTATCTGCGTTGATGGATATACATTCAACTGCGCAGGCGCATCATCGGTTCAGGAGCTTGCATTCTCGTTGTCGGAAGGTAGCGAATACCTTTCACGCCTCACCGATGAAGGTCTTACCGCCGAAGAAGTTGCAAAGAAGATGTTCTTCTCGTTTGCTGTTGGAAGCACATACTTCATGGAAATTGCAAAGTTCCGCGCTGCCAGAATGTTGTGGGCTAACATAGTTGACGCTTACGGAAGCGAGTCGGAATGCGCAAAGAAGATGAAGATTCACGCTACCACAAGCGAATGGAACCAGACTGTTTACGATGCATACGTTAATATGCTTCGTGGCACTACCGAGGCAATGAGCGCAGCAATCGCCGGTGTTGACTACTTGGAGGTTATGCCTTACGACTTCCCGTTCGAAGTTCCAACCGACTTCTCGAACCGTATTGCTCGCAACGTGCAGACCATCCTGAAGGAAGAATCTCACTTCGACAAGGTTGTTGACCCGGGTGCTGGTTCTTACTACATCGAAAATCTTACAAACTCAATAGCAAATTCCGCTTGGGAATTATTCAAGACCGTTGAAGATGGCGGTGGATTCGTTGCCAAGTTCAAGGAAGGATTTGTTCAGGCAGAAATCAAGGCCGTTTCGGACAAGCGTGACAAGAACATCGCCACCCGCCGCGAAACCCTGCTTGGAACCAACCAGTTCCCGAACTTCAACGAAAGAGCGGAAGCTAACATCACAAAGGAAATCGTCTCGCGCGATATTCCGACCTTAATGGGAATGGTAATGCCAGAAGCCGACTGCTGTTCGCACGAAAAGGTTGCCGAACCACTGAAGCCCTACCGTGGCGCCGAAGCATTCGAAGCACTTCGTCTTGCAACCGACCGCAGCGGCATTGAGCCAAAGGCATTCATGCTTACATTCGGAAACCTTGCAATGTGCCGTGCTAGAGCACAGTTCTCATCGAACTTCTTCGCAGTGGCTGGCATAAAGGTTATGGACAACAACCGCTTCGCAACAATTGAGGAAGGCGCAAAGGCAGCGTTGGAATCGAAGGCTCAGATAGTTGTTGCTTGTTCGGCTGACGATGAATATGCAGAAGCAGTTCCGCAGATTGCAGAACTTCTCGGCGACAAGGCAATACTTGTTGTAGCAGGCGACCCCGAATGCCGTCCAGCACTCGAAGAAAAGGGAATCAAGAACTACATCCACGTAAAGTGCAATGTTCTCGAAACCTTGAAGGAATATCAGAAAATGTTAGGTATTAACGAATTATAAGAAGACCTATGAGACCGAATTTCAAAGATATAAAATATACGGGCAAAGCATCCGGAAGTTGCGACAACAGCACAGACAAGTCGCTATGGACAACCCCCGAACAAATAAATGTTAAGAGCATATATACCGCCGAAGACCTTGCCGGAATGGAACATTTGAACTACGCAGCAGGTGTAGCACCTTTCCTCCGCGGACCTTACTCGACAATGTATGTACAGAAACCTTGGACAATCCGTCAGTATGCAGGTTTCTCCACCGCTGAAGAATCAAATGCATTTTACCGTCGTAACCTTGCTGCTGGTCAGAAAGGTCTGTCGGTAGCATTCGACCTCCCAACCCACCGTGGCTACGACGCCGACCATCCTCGCGTTGTTGGTGATGTTGGTAAGGCAGGTGTTAGCATCTGCTCGGTAGAGGATATGAAGATATTGTTCGACCAGATTCCTCTTGGAAAGATGTCGGTATCAATGACCATGAACGGCGCAGTATTGCCGATTCTCGCATTCTACATCGTGGCTGGTTTGGAGCAGGGTGTAAAGCAAGAAGAAATGGCAGGTACAATCCAGAACGACATCCTCAAGGAGTTCATGGTTCGTAATACCTATATATATCCGCCCGAGTTCTCAATGAGAATCATCGGTGATATTTTTGCCTACACCTCGAAGTTCATGCCTAAGTTCAACTCGATTTCGATTTCGGGCTACCACATGCAGGAAGCAGGTGCTACCAACGACATTGAAATGGCATACACTCTTGCAGATGGTCTTGAATATTTGCGTACAGGTATCAAGGCAGGCATCGATGTTGATGCTTTCGCACCGCGTCTGTCGTTCTTCTGGGCAATAGGTATGAACCACTTCATGGAAATTGCAAAGATGCGTGCCGCTCGTATGCTTTGGGCAAAGATTGTAAGCCAGTTCAACCCGAAGAATCCGAAATCGTTGTCACTGCGTACACATAGCCAGACATCAGGATGGTCGCTCACCGAGCAGGATCCATTCAACAATGTTACACGTACTTGTATCGAAGCTATGGGCGCAGCATTGGGACACACCCAGTCGTTGCATACCAACGCTCTCGACGAGGCTATTGCATTGCCAACCGACTTCTCGGCTCGTATCGCTCGTAACACCCAGATTTACATTCAGGAAGAAACCAATGTATGCCGTTCGATTGACCCATGGGCTGGTTCGTACTACATTGAGAGCCTCACTAATGACCTTGCACACCGCGCTTGGAAGCACATCCAGGAAGTTGAAGAGCTTGGCGGTATGGCAAAGGCAATCGACAGCGGTATTCCAAAGTTGCGTATCGAAGAAGCTGCAGCACGCACTCAGGCTCGTATCGACAGTGGAAACCAGACTATCGTTGGTATCAACAAGTACCGTCTCGAAAAGGAAGACCCGATTGATATTCTCGCAGTTGACAATACCGCAGTTAGAAACCAGCAGGTAAGAAGATTGCAGGAATTGAGAGCAAACCGCAACAACGACGATGTTCGCCGTGCTCTCGATGCAATAACCAGATGCGTTGAAACTGGCGAAGGCAACTTGCTCGAACTTGCTGTTGAAGCAGCAAAGGTTCGTGCTTCATTGGGTGAAATTTCGGATGCATGTGAAAAAATAGTAGGAAGACATAAAGCTGTGATTAAGACTATCTCTGGCGTATATTCTTCGGAGACCAAGAATGACGCCGAATTCGAAAAGGCAAAGGAACTCTGCAAGGAGTTTGCAAGAAGAGAAGGCCGTCAACCACGTATTATGGTTGTTAAGATGGGTCAGGACGGACACGACCGTGGCGCAAAGGTTGTTGCAACAGGTTACGCCGACTGCGGTTTCGACGTCGATATGGGACCATTGTTCCAGACACCGGAAGAAGCAGCAAAGCAGGCTGTTGAGAACGACGTTCACATTGTTGGCGTATCGTCGTTGGCAGCAGGTCACAAGACCTTGATTCCTGCCTTGATAGAAGAACTCAAGAAGTTGGGTCGTGACGACATTATGGTTACAGCCGGTGGCGTTATCCCAGCACAAGACTACCAGTTCCTCTACGATGCAGGCGTAGCAGCAATCTACGGTCCTGGTACTCCCGTTTCGAAGTCAGCAATCAGCATGCTGGAACTGTTGATGGCAGAGGAATAAGAAAGGAATATTTAAAATAGAAATCGGGCGGCTGGAGTCGCCCGATTTTGTTTTATGCATGTACTCAATTTAAAATGATATTTGAGACAACTGCTTTTTTTGTATATTTGCGAAATACAAAATACAACAACTGCCTGATATGTTGACACTTTCTCAATTGGAACAATACCTTGCAAAAGCAGCATGGATTCTGAAAGGTCCTGTTGATGCTGCTGATTTTAAGGTGTATCTATTTCCGTTGTTATTTTTCAAGAGAATTTCCGATGTATATGATGAGGAGTACAACGAGGCATTGTCGGAAAGCGATGGTGATCACGAATATGCAGCTGGTGCCGAAATGCATCGTTTTGTCATTCCGAAAGGGTGTCATTGGGATGATGTGAGATCAGTTACTACCAATGTGGGAAGTGCCATTAAAGGAGCTTTTTCGCAAATAGAAAAGGCAAACCCTCAATATTTAGCCAATATTTTCGGTGATGCGGCTTGGACCAACAAGGAAAAACTTTCCGATGATTTGCTTTGTCGGTTGGTAGAGCATTATTCGCAATACAATTTGTCAAACTCTAATGTTGAACCTGATATTTTAGGCCGAGCATACGAATATCTTATCAAGATGTTTGCCGACCAAACCAACAAGAAAGCAGGAGAGTTCTACACGCCTCGTTCTGTGGTGCATTTGATGGGTTTGATTGTCAATCCACAACAAGGAGAGACTATCTATGACCCGGCATGTGGTACTGCTGGTATGCTGTTGGAGTGTATTGACCAAGTGAAGCAAAATGGTGGGGATCCTCGTACTCTTAAACTATATGGGCAGGAGAAAAACCTCACCACCTCTACTATTGCCCGCATGAATATGTTCCTGCATGGCATTGAGGACTTTCATATCGAACGTGGCGATACTTTGCGAGAGCCTAAGTTCTTCAAATATGACAAACTGCAACAATTTAATATTGTCATTGCGAATCCGCCTTTTTCATTAAGCAACTGGGGTGCAGATACCTGGGCTGACGACCTATACGGACGCAACATAGCCGGTACGCCGCCCAAGGGCAACGGCGACATGGCTTGGGTGCAACACATGATTAAATCCATGGACGAGAAATCAGGTCGCGTGGCAGTTGTATTGCCACACGGGGCTTTATTCCGCAAAAATGCAGAAGCAAAAATCCGTTCCGTGCTGTTGGAGAAAGATTTGTTGGAAGCGGTCATCGGGTTGGGCGAAAACATCTTCTATGGAGCAACGCTCTCAGCTTGTATTCTTGTTTTCAGAGCACAAAAAGAGAAATCCAGAAAGGGTAAGTTCCTATTTATCGATGCCGCCGACCAAGTAAAAAAAGGCCGTGCTCAAAATTCACTGGAGCCAGAGCATATTGATACTATATATAAATGGTATGCTGATTTCAAAGATGTGAAAAATCATGTCAAGGTAGTCGGACTTGACGAAATCAAAACCAATGGATACAATTTGAACATACCACTTTATGTGGAAAAAGAAATGACCGACAATCTGCCGACTTTGGAGGAAGCCAAGGCCCAATTGAAAGTGGCCGTGGAAGAGGCGCACGAAGCGGAGGAACGTTTTATTCACCTGCTAAAAGAGTTTGCGAAATGACACAGAAAGAATTGGAATCATATCTTTGGGGAGCGGCTACCTATCTGCGCGGTTTCATCGATGCAGGTGACTACAAGCAGTATATCTTCCCGTTGTTGTTTTACAAACGCATCTGCGATGTCTATGACGAGGAATACGAAGATGCCCTTGCCGAAAGTGACGGAGATTTGGAATATGCTTCGTTCGATGAGAACCATCGTTTCAAAGTGCCAGCCGAAGCCCATTGGAACAAAGTGCGTCAAGTCACTGTAAATGTAGGTCAAGCCATTAACAAGGCCTTGAATGCTATTCAGAAAGTGAATGCGCAACAACTGCAAGGTATCTTCGGCGATGCCGACTGGACCAACAAGGAACGTCTCTCTGATGCAATGTTGTGCCAACTCATTGAGCATTTTTCCACAAAGAACCTCAACATTAAGAATGTGCCCAATGACGAGTTGGGAAATGCTTACGAGTTTCTTATAAAGAAATTTGCCGATGACAGCGGTCACACGGCTGCCGAGTTCTATACCAACCGTACAGTAGTGCGTCTGATGACGTTAATTGCCGACCCGCACGAGGGTGACAGTGTGTACGATCCAACCTGTGGCAGCGGTGGATTGTTACTCAACTGCGCCATGATGCTCAAAGACCAAGGCAAAGAATACCGCACCTTGCGCCTTTTCGGGCAGGAAATCAATCTGATTACTTCAGGTATTGCCCGAATGAACATGCTGTTGCACGGTTTCGAGGAGTTCAACATTGTGAGAGGCAATACATTGAGCAATCCTATCTTTATGGAATATGATGAGTTGCAGAAATTCGACATTGTATTGGCCAATCCGCCGTATTCCATCAAAAGCTGGGACCAGACCGCTTTTACGGATGACCAATATGGTCGCAACATCTGGGGCACACCACCACAAGGCTGTGCCGACTATGCTTTTCAGCAACACATTATGAAAAGCCTTAAACCCGATACTGGGCGTTGCGTAGTGCTATGGCCGCACGGCATTCTTTTCCGCGATGCGGAACGCGACATGCGGCGCAAGATGATTGAAAGCGATTGCGTAGATTGTGTCATAGGCTTGGGACCGAATTTGTTCTACAACTCCCCGATGGAGGCCTGCCTGCTGATTTGCCGCACACGGAAACCCGAACAACGACGAGGCAAAATCCTCTTTATCAATGCGGTGGATGAGGTGAAACGCGACAAGACCATAAGCATGCTTGAAGAAAAGCATATCGACAAGATTTTCAAAGCATACAAGGAATACAAAGACATTCCCGGCTTTGCAAAAGTGGTGACTAACGAAAAGATTTTGGAGAACGGTGCCACGCTCAACATTTCGCAATATGTGTCGCGGTTGGAAGTAAAAGATGAAACGCCGAAACTATCATTTTTTGAACTGATGGAACAATGGAGAACAAACAGGGATGATCTATATGATAAAATTGGCAGTTTGTTAAAATGATAATATTTCAAATTTTTGGCAATTTTTTGCAATATTGCCAAAAATTTGTATCTTTGCAATCATAGTAACTCTATAAAGGCAATGCAGAATAATAGCGATTTTATAGAATATTTCAAAACTTTCGACACTTTTACAACTGCCGACATTACTTCATATTTTAGAAAAAAAGAACCAGACTTAAAACAAACAACCATTAATTGGAGAGTATATGCATTGGTCAATGATCATATGATTTCACGTGTTTCTAAAGGAATATTTAGAGTAACCTGTGAAAAGAGATATGTACCTCAATTGGATAAAAGTTTGCTTCAAACAGCAAAAAAAATTAGGAAGCAGTTCCCATTTATTGACTTTTGTGTGTGGGATACTTCTGTCATAAACTCTTTTGCACAGCATTTGTCAAATCAAACCTTTTATATTGTTGAGGTCGAAAAAGATGCAGCAGAACCGGTATTTCATTTTTTACAAGAAAAGTCAAATAACATATACTACAATCCCACACAAGATATTTTTGATAATTACTTGTTTCTTCATGCGGGCAAACCTTATGTTGTCAAAAAACTTTTAACAGAATCTCCAATATTAGAGGAAAATGGAATAAAAGTATCTTCTTTGGAAAAAATACTGGTAGATGTTTACTGTGATAAAACACTGTTTGGACAATATCAAGGTAACGAAATGAAAACACTCTATAAAAACTGCTTTGAAAACTATTCTGTCAACAAAACAAAACTGCTGCGTTACGCATCACGAAGGGGAAAAGTTTCAGAAATAGAGTTATTTATTAATCAAATTATCTGCAAAAATGATTAATTATTGCCAAAAATTTGAACGCTATGATAGATATTGAGCGCCTCAATCAAGAATGGATAGAAACGGTTTCTAAAGCCAATAGAAAAGCCGATAAGATCTTTGTGGAAAAAGTTATTCGTGCGTTTCTCTTGTTGGAAGGATTGTCAATGGCCAATATCCCTTTTGTTTTTAAGGGAGGAACTTCGTTAATGTTATTGACCAATTCTAGCCGACGTCTGTCTGTAGATATCGATATTATTATTCCCGAATCAATAGAGAATCTTGATGTGAGATTGGAGCATATTGTCTCCACGCAGGGATTTGTCCGTATCGTACCACAAGATAGAAATTCTTCTACGCTTGTTCCTAAGAAACATTATAAGTTTTTCTATAATCCAATTCATAGAACATCGCAGGAAGAAGAATATATTTTGTTGGATATATTATTTGAGCAGACTCCTTATGCAAATATTTCGAAAAGGGCAATCGAATCAAGGTTTATCCCAATGAGAAATCCTCGGATAGAGGTTTCTGTTCCAAGTGCAGAGGATTTGCTTGGAGATAAACTAACCGCATTTGCTCCCAATACAACAGGCATACCATACTATAAGCATGACAATAGTATGGGAATGGAGATCATCAAACAATTATATGATATTGGGTGCTTGTTTGACATCAGTAGCAATATGGCAGTGATTCGAAGCACATTTGAACGAATTGCCCAAGCAGAGATATCGTATCGAGACGAAGCAATGAATTACAGCGATGTTTTGGAAGACATTTTCCAAACATCACTATGCCTTAGTTCACGCGGTGCTATTGGCAGAGGTAATTTTGAAGAGTTGCAGAGCGGTATCAAAAGAGTAAAAAGTTTTATATTTTCAGAGCCTTATCATATTGAGAATGCCATTGTATCAGCATCCAAAGCAGCCTATTTAGCCTCTTTGATTTCAACGAGCACAGACAAAAAGGAGAAGTACACCGACCCGATGCAAGTAAAAGACTGGTTGATTACCAATCCAGAATACAATAAACTTAATGGACTAAAGAGGACCAACACGGAGGCTTTCTTCTATTGGTATAAAGCGACTGAAAACCGAGAGCGAATGGTATAGTTTTTATTTGATGGTTATTTGATAGAAAGCACAAAAACGAACAATTTTGACTGAACAAAATGAACGAACTACACATAGATAAAACCCACTGGAAGAAATACAGGTTTGACGAGGTCTGCCGACAGGTGAACGAGGCCACCAAGGACCCTGCCACGGAAGGCTTGGACCATGTGATTGGACTTGAACATATTGAGCCCAACAACCTGCATATCACCCATTGGGACACTTTGGATAAAGAAACCACCTTTACGCGCAAGTTCAAGAAAGGGCAAGTGCTGTTTGGACGGCGGCGCGCCTACCAGCGGAAAGTGGCCTATGCCGAGTTTGACGGCATTTGTTCCGGCGACATTCTTGTGTTTGAGGCCATTGAAAAGGTTATGTTGCCCGAATTGCTGCCATTCCTGATACAAAGCGAAGGCTTCTTTCAAAAGGCGTTGGAAACCTCTGCAGGCTCTTTGTCTCCACGCACCAAGTTTAAGGAGCTTGCCGACTATGAATTCCTCCTCCCGCCCAAAGCCGAGCAGAAACGCCTAGCCGAACTGCTATGGGCCGCCGATGAGGTGGTGGAGAAGGAGAAGAGGGAGAAATCTCAACTTGATTTTTATAGACAATCAAAACTAAAGAGTATATTCCAATCCGCTAACACTCATGTTAGATTAAAAGACCTTCCTATTGAAGAAATCAACGGGTTATGGAAAACAGAAGATTCTGATTCCATAGAGATTTCTGTAATACGAAGCACTGAGTTTTCAGATTACGGCGCAATCTGTTTTGATAAATTAGAGCCTATGCCCGTGAAGATTTCACAGTATAAAACAAGAAAGCTACTGCATTCTGACATAATTGTTGAGCGTTCTGGTGGTGGCCCCGATCAACCTGTTGGCAGAGTCTGTTATTTTGAAAAAGAAGATGGTGAGTATTCCTTCAGCAACTTTACATCATGCATCAGGGTGTCAAATAACAATGTTATACTTCCGAAGTATTTGTTTTATTTCCTTGAATATTATTGGGAAATGGGAGGCACAGACCGAATCCAAAATCAGACAACAGGAATCAGAAATCTTGACTATGAATTATATAAGATGATCAAAGTTCCAATGCTTACAATAGATGAACAAAAACAAGCCATCAATGTTATAGATCAAATACAACAATCTATATTTGCATCAAAAACACAAATTGAACAATCGCAACAGATAAAACAGGAATTAATAAATAAAGTGTTTTGAATATGAGAAAAAAAGAAATTTGGTGCAATATTGTCTTACCTGCTTTTATGACGGTAGTGTGGGCAACTCTTCAATTACTGCCAGAAACACAAGAAAATACACCTAAATGGCTAAAATTCACGAATGAACATAATATACTAATAGGTTCCATTATTACAGTAATCGTTCTGCTAATAATGGTTATTTTTAATTTGGTGCATACGCAACAGAAAAAATGGCTGAATGCTTATTTGAAGGATTTGATAAAATCTACATTTAATGGGGATTTTGAAAAAGTAAGAATTACTGTTTTTAAAAAGAAAAAGAAAAAATTAAAAATATATGGTAGAGAAGGTCAGCCCAAAGACACGACAACTAAATTCAAAGTAGTAAAAAATCTAAAAAATGCAGATGGTATCGCCTCATATTGTGAATGTTCCAAAACAAAAAAAGTAGTCGATACAGAATATATTTATGATTTTTATGATAAAAACAAAACAATAGACAAAACAAATTATAACACTTCACAATATCCAAAACTAACTAAATATTTGCGAGCCACATTTACGACTGAAGAAACGCTAAAATTAATACATCGGCCATCTAACCATTTATATGCATCTCCTATTTGTGATAATGAGGAAAATACTTGGGGTGTATTTGTTGTTGATATTTGTGATAAAAATGATAATGTGTTTACTGATGTTGTCGAAAAAAAATTAGATGATGCTGTTAGGGTTATTTCTTTAACGTTAAACATTATAAAATAATTGATTATGGGAACAATTAGTGTTGTTATAAATGACGTAATAAGACCAGTGGATATTACGACCTTCAATGAACAAAATAAAAAGGATGTACTTCCCACAGATGTTCCATATTACATACGGATTGTGGAACTTAACCCATACAAATTAAAGATTTTTTACATGTTTCACGAAGAAGAAAAAGCAACGTATACGCTGGGGAAAACGAAAGTTGAAATCGGCAAAGTATCAGGTAAACTTTACTCTTATTCTAGTGAGGTTGGAGTCAATGAAACCGGTTTTGCTGATCCTCAGAAATTCAAAGATTACATTAAGAACAGTTTAAAAAACCAAAAAAATGAACTTGGCAAAAGATTCTTAAACAACCTAAATTACTCCGTTTCTTTGGCTCAATTTGTTATAGAACAAACAAAAGAAAAATGATATGTCCTTCAACGAAATAAACGCAGTGGAAAACTTTGTCATCCATACGATGACGGGTGTGAACTTGAACGAGAGCAGCATGGCGCATGAGGCGGCGGCTCCCTACGGGGCGCAGTGGGAGTACCTGCCCGCCACGGAACTGCCGCGCGAGATTACAGAGGTGATGGTGGAAACGGAGGTGAAAAACGCCCTCGTCCGCCTCAACCCCGAGATTGCCGCACAGCCCGAACGCGCCGATGAGGTCATCTTTAAGCTGCGTTCCATTCTGCTGTCGGTACATAGCACCGGCCTTGTGCGTGCCAACGAGGAATTTGCCAAGTACTTGTGCGGTGGTCTGTCGATGCCATTCGGCAAAAACTACGCTCATATTCCTGTAAAACTTATTGATTTCGAGCATATTGCCAACAACAAGTTTCAGTTGGTCAACCAGTTTAGCATACGCAACCGCGAGACCAAACGCCCCGACATTGTAATGTTTGTCAATGGCTTCCCCTTGGTGGTGGGCGAAACCAAAACGCCTGTCCGTCCTTCCGTGTCGTGGCTCGATGCTGCCTCCGACATTCACGACGGCTACGAAAACAGCGTGCCGGAACTGTTTGTGCCCAATGTGTTCAGCTTCGCCACCGAAGGACGCGAGTTGTTCTATGGTGCCGTGCGCACACCGCTGGAATTCTGGTCAGCATGGCGTCTCAACGAGGGCAGCGAAGACTCGGAAATGCCTGGTTTGGAGAATGTCTCCGCCGAGATGCGGCAGTTGCTGTCGCCCAAGACCTTGCTCGACATTCTATACAACTTCACTACATACACCACCAACAAGAGCCGTCAGCGCATCAAGGTGGTGTGCCGCTACCAGCAGTACGAAGGCGCCAACCGCATCGTGGAGCGCGTGCTGGAAAACAAAATCAAACGCGGCCTGATATGGCACTTCCAAGGATCTGGCAAGTCGCTGCTGATGCTCTTTGCCGCACAGGAAATGCGCCGTATGCCCGAACTGAAAAGCCCTACGGTGATGATTGTGGTGGACCGCATCGACTTGGACTCGCAGACGCAGAATGTCTTCAAGGAGGCGCCCAATGTGATGCCTACGGAGGACATCGAAACGCTGAACAACTATTTGGAGAACGATTCACGATATATTATCATCACCACCATCTTCAAGTTCAAGGACGCCAAGCCTAACATCAACCCTCGCGACAATATCATCGTGATGGTGGACGAGGCGCACCGCACACAGGAAGGCGACCTCGGTCAGCGGATGCGCGCCGCCCTGCCCAATGCTTTCTTCTTCGGCCTTACTGGAACGCCTATAAACAAGTCGGAACACAACACTTTCTGGACTTTCGGTGCACAGGAGGACAAAGGCGGATATATGAGTCGCTACTCCTTTGAGGACGCCCTGCGCGACAACACCATCCTGCCGTTGCATTTCGAGCCGCGCCTGTTAGATATCCACATCGACCGCGATGCCGTGGACGAAGAGTTTGAGCGGCTTTCCAACGAACTGGACGAAGATGCCAAAATCACTCTCAGCAGCAAGGCAGCCAAGATGCTGGAGTTCTTGAAATCACCCGAGCGCATACAGATTGTTTGCAAGGACATCGCCGAGCATTATCGTGACAAGGTAGAGCCGCAAGGCTTCAAAGCCATGATTGTCACACCCGACCGCGAGGCCTGCCATCTCTACAAGATGGAGCTGAACAACTACTTCCCCGATTCCGCTTCGGCGGTGGTCATCTCCACCTCAGGCAAAGGCGAGGACGAGCTGAAACGGCTCTACAGCCTCACCAAAGACGAGCAGGAAAAGGTGATTGAGAAATTCAACAAGCCTGATTCGGAACTGAAATTCTTGATTGTCACCGCCAAATTGCTCACGGGTTTCGATTCGCCTATCTTGCAAACCATGTATCTGGACAAATCGTTGAAAGACCACACTTTGTTGCAGGCCATCTGCCGTACCAACCGTAAGTTCCCAAACAAAACATTCGGTCGCATTGTGGATTATTTTGGCGTATTCGACGATGCAGCCAAGGCATTGGAGTTTGACGAGGATGTGATGAAGAAGGTCATCACCAACCTTAACGACTTGATTAACGAACTGCCGCAAGCTATGGCCGATACATTGTCGCATTTCGAAGGCGTGGACCGCACCGTTGATGGTTTCGAAGGATTGCAAGCAGCACAGAATGCTATCAACAACGATGAAAAACGCGATGCCTTTGCCGCCGACTATCGCCGTCTGTCCAACATCTGGGAATCTCTTTCACCAAATCAAGCATTGGAACCATATAGGATTGACTATAAATGGCTGTCAAGTGTTTATCAGTCTGTAAAACCATCAGGGCCAGATGCTTTGGGCAAATTGATTTGGTTGTCGTTGGGCGCACAGACAAAAAAAATCATGTACGACAATATCCATGTATCGGGCATACATACCGATATGGAAGAAGTGATATTGGATGAAACTATGGTTTCTGCGTTGATGGGCAACAAGGACATGAAGGCTGCCAAACGAATGGAGCGCGAGCTAATCAAGCGTTTCAAGAAATACGCCGACAAGCCCAAGTTCATTGAATTGAGCAAACGGTTGGAAGCCCTGCGCGACAAGGCTGAGCAAGGTCTGATTTCGAGCATCGAGTTCATCAAGGAATTATGTCAGATTGCCCGTGAA
>JAFZLK010000041.1 GCA_017551515.1 Bacteroidales bacterium
TATGAACGAGGATGCCCAAAATGAAAAGAAAGGGGTAATGTATAGGACCGGTGTCGGTCTTGATGTAAATATCAATATGCAGAATTGTGGCACGACAGATATTCTCGCTGACGGTACAATGGTTTGGCGTTTGAAGATAACTTCGCAAGGAGCAATGGCTTTGAAGTTGATGTTCAACTATTTTTATATACCAGAAGGAGCATCGTTGTTTGTGTATAACGAGAATAGATTGCAATTGATGGAGTTGACATCTAAAGACAATCCTCGCTACGGAAATTATTTTTCACCTAAGTTCGTGCAAGGCGGTGATGCTTATCTTGAGTATGTCCAGCCTGCATCTGTCGTAGGAGCGCCTCGACTTGAAATGGATATGGTGATGTATCACTATAGAGGTGTGGAAGCATTTGTGGGATATTATAAAAATAAGCGAGACACAGGATTTGGAGAATCGGAAAGTTGTGAGGTAAATGTAAATTGTCCGGCAGGAGCCGATTGGCAGACACAGAAAAAGGGTGTTGCTGAGATTTACGGTGTTATTGATTGCGGTTGGATAATAAGTGCTGGGGCTTGCACTGGAACGTTGGTTAACAATACCTCCAATGATGGAACGCCATATTTTATTACAGCCGACCATTGTGGAGGCGTAGAAGGTGCAAATAATTTTAGTCAATGGGAGTTTTACTTTAATTTTGAATCTTCGAATTGTAGTAATCCAGATTCTGAACCATTATACGATGTTGTGACAGGTTGTGATTTAATTGCGCGGCCATCTGGTGAACAAGCATCGGGTACTGATTTTCTGTTTCTTCAGTTGAATACAACTGAAGATGAACTTGAAGAAATTGGAGCATATTACAATGGTTGGGACTTAAGTTCTACTGGAGCAATGTCAGGTTCTTGTATTCATCATCCATCTGGAGATATTAAGAAAATATCAATATATACAGAACAATTGACGGCATCGACGTATAGTGCAAATACAACACCCAATGGTCACTGGTGGGCAAAATGGCAGAACAATAACAATGATACTACAGGTGTAACGGAAGGCGGTTCTTCGGGGGCTCCACTTTTCAATAGTGAGAACAAGTTGATTGTTGGAACACTGACTGGAGGTTCTTCTAATTGTTCGATAACAGGACAAGGCCGTAGTGATATGTATGGTCGTTTCGATCTTCATTGGGAAGCTGGAGGAACTTCAAGTGCTAATCAACTTAAACCATGGCTTGACCCGCAGAATACTAATGCAGAGACTTGTGATGGGCGTTATCCTAATTCGGGAACGGATCCGAATCCACCAACCCCATCAACAATCAATGCTGAATTTTCGGGAACCCCCACAACTCTTTCGGTTGGTGGAACAGTTGCTTTCCGCGATGTATCAACTGGCAACCCTACTTCGTGGTCGTGGTCTTTCCCAGGTGGTACCCCAAGTAGCTCAACTTCGCAGAATCCAAGTGTAGTGTATTCAACGGCAGGAACTTATAATGTTTCACTGACAATATCAGACGGAACAAACGAGGATACGGAAACAAAGAATGCATATATAACGGTAAATGATAACGGTGGCATGTCGGCAGCATTCATAGCTTCATCATACAATATTACAATGGGAGACTGCATAAGTTTTACAGATATGTCAACGGGAGCACCTACTTCGTGGTCTTGGTTTTTCCAAGGAGCAGAAACAGAAAGCTCAACACAGCAGAATCCTACAAACATTTGCTATAATACTCCAGGAACGTATGATGTAACTTTATATGTACGTGACGAAGATAACGGTTATGATTTTGTGGTTTGTAGAGGATGTATAGTAGTCGAAAACAATCCTGCATTGCCGATTGCCGATTTCGAAGCAAATACGACTGTGATACCTGTAGGCGGAATAGTTAGGTTTACAAACTTGTCGCAAAACGGACCATTCGATCAGTGGGCATGGCATTTCGACGGCGGAACTCCTGAATTTGCCACAGATTCTGTACCTCCAATAATTGCTTACAGCGAAGTTGGTACTTATAATGTAGAACTCAGATGCCGTAAGCCTAATGGTTTGCAAGATGCTGAATTGAAGGAGAATTACATTAGAGTAGTTCCTGTTTCAAATGAAAATCCAGTTGCAAACTTTACTTCCGACAAGGTTTTTATTCGTTCTGGGGAAACAGTTAACTTTATTGATATCAGTACAGCTTATCCATATCATTGGGCTTGGGAATTTGAAGGTGGAACTCCAGCAACTAGCAATCAGCCTAATCCATCGGTTGTGTATAATACGCCAGGCTCGTACAATGTTAAGTTAACTGTAATGAATAGCATTGGTACAGATGAAATAACAAAGGAAATGTATGTTATTGTATCCGATACAGAACCATGTCCCGAAGCCCCACAAGCTGATTTTGTTGCAGCAAATAGGCTTATTTCTACTGGTACGATTGTTTATTTTGAAAATCTTTCAACCAATTGTGTTGCATCTTCAATGTGGGAATTTGAAGGAGGTACACCTGTAATGTCTAACGATTTTTCGCCTATAAATGGAGTCTTGTATTCTACACCTGGAATCTATAGCGTGACATTGATGGTTTTCAATTCCTACGGTCATGATTCTATTAGAAAGGAGGGTTACATACATGTATATAGTAATGAATCTCAAACATATACGATTACAGTTCTTTCTTCGAACGAAAATATGGGGTATGTAACAGGCGGTGGAACATATCCCGAAGGCACGGAAATAACCCTTACCGCAACACCTAACGAGGGTTACGAATTTGTACAGTGGAACGATGAGAACACAGACAATCCGCGCACTATCACCGTTACTGAGGACGCAATTTATATTGCAACTTTCGACGTTGCAACCATCCCGACAATATATAACGAATTTTCGGCAACCGCCTGTGAAAGCTACACTTGGAACGACAGCATTTTCAACGAAAGTGGGGATTTTACTCGGACTTTCACTGCAACAAACTCCGCCGACAGCATTGTAACGCTACACCTTACAATATATCCGCTGCCTCAGCCCGAAATTACCGTTGATGGCATTCTCGATGCCTGCAATCCCGAAACCGCAA
>JAFZLK010000042.1 GCA_017551515.1 Bacteroidales bacterium
GGACTTATAGACGAAATAGGAAATTTTATTGTGACACCTCAATATGATGGACTACTTGAACTTGGTAAAATATATGAAATTGAATTAAATGGCAAATTCGGAATTGTTGATAATACGGGAAAAGTTATTTTCGAACCGCAGTTTGACGAGAGTATATATTTTGTTAAAGGAGGGTTGTCCAGGGTTAAGGTAAATGGCAAGTATGGTGTAATTAATACTAAAGGAAAATTTGTTGTAGAACCTATATATGAAAAAATTGAAGGGTACATTTCTGGAGATTTTGAGTATTATCTTGTTTCTGCAGATGGTAAGGTCGGTGTTTTGGATGAAAACGGCAGCCGGATTACACAACTGCAGTTTGACGAAACAACTTTTTATTCTCAAGGCCGTTTTTATCGTCAGGATTTAAAAAGAAGGGGAAGGTCGGCTATTGAATTTTGATTTATAGTTTCAATAGGTTCGTAAGTAAACAAGATTTATTATCGTCCACGAAATTCTCTATTCGTCAACAATTTTTAGCTCGATGCTTGTATAAACGATTTATTTAAATTGTTGTCTGTCCAAAAGTCGTATCAACACTGCAAACTATTTATTATCATTTATTTACATAAATGTTTGCATAGTAGAATTTGTCATTGCTCATTTCGTGTCGCGAGCTAAAGGTTGCGGAATGAACTGAGTATAAGTTTTATATCTCGTTGAGAGTCTTTATTATGAGTTCGCTTGCCTCGTCAATTTCATCGTTTGAAATGACCAACGGCGGAGCAATACGGAATGCTGTATCGTGGAAAATAAACCAATCGGAAATTAGTCCGTTGTCGATTCCCTTCTTGATAAAATGCAATACATTATCGAATGAACCGATTTCAACAGCGAGCAACAATCCCTTGCCTCTAATCTCCTCTATCTTCGGATGTCCCATGAGATTTGACTTGAACCTGTCGGACTTTGCCTGTATGGTATCCACTATTCCCGACTCGTTTATTATTTTCACACCCGCAAGCGAAGCCGCTGCCGATACAGGATGCCCTCCAAAAGTAGTAATATGTCCCAAAACTGGGTCGGTCTTGAATGCCGACATAATTTTACGAGATGAGACAAATGCTCCTATCGGCATTCCTGCACCAAGCGCTTTTGCAAAACAAATAATGTCGGGAACGATTCCAAAATGCATAAAACCGAACATTTTCCCAGTCCTGCCGAAACCAGTCTGGATTTCATCCAAAATAAGCAATGCGCCCTTTTGCTTGCATACCGAGCGCAATTCCTGCATATATTCAACCGTAGGAATCATCACACCGCCCTCGGCTTGAATCGATTCCAGAACTACACAGGCAGTATCCTCATCTATCTGCGACAATTGGTCGAAGTTGTTGAGTTCCAGATGATATACATCGGGAAGCAAAGGACGGAAAGAACGCTTGAAATCCTCGTTACCGCATAAGCTCAACGCTCCTTGTGTACTACCGTGATAGGCATTCACAAACGAGAACATCTTGCGCCTGTGAGTATATCGCTTTGCGAGTTTTGTCGCCCCTTCGATTGCTTCGCTACCGCTGTTCACGAAATATACATTGTCGAAAACATCGGGCAACATTCCGCATAGATATTCAGCAAGTTCAACCTGTGGCGACTGGACAAATTCACCGTAAACCATCAGGTGCATGTACTTGTCAACCTGCTCGCGCACGGCATCGGCAACCTTTTCGTTGCAATGGCCGAGCGAACTTACCGATACGCCGGATATTAAGTCAAAATACCTTTTGCCACTTGGAGAATACATATACACGCCCTTTGCGCGCTCTATTTCAACTAGATATGGACTTTCGGAGGTCTGACCGATATAATTTAGGAAAAGCTCCCTATGCGAGATGTTCATCGTTCAAATGTTTTTGCAGAATGTGCTTTTCGACTGCCTTGTTTGCTGCAACAAGAAACCTTTCGTAAGCAATAGGCTTCAAGAGGTAGTCAGTTATGTCGTAGTCATAGGCATCGAGTGCATATTTCCTGCTTGCCGATATGACTATTATCTGGATGTTTTTCTTGTATTTGTCAAGGAAATCGAAACCGCTCATCTGTGGCATTTCAATGTCGAGGAAAATAAGCGAAACATTGTTCTCCTCAATGCAGGTCTCTATGCCTACGGGATTGGCAAATGTTCCGCAACAAGTCAAAAAACCAGACTTCTCGATGAAACCAGCAATCTGTTTCTGTACCAATTCGCTATCGTCAACAACTATGCAGTTCATATTCGAATTACAATGACAAAATCGAGGACAAAGTTACGAAATATTTTGGTTGGAGAAATATATTTGTAATTGTTTAGGAAGATTATTTGGGGACTCAAAGGCTTGAAGGCTCAAAGGCTCAATGACCGATAAACCTCGGCTTTTAGCCTTTTCTTCTGTTAGCCTTTGGGACAAAAAAAAGGGTAAGCTACTCATATCGCACCGCTACAACCTCTTACCTTTGCTTTCTTCCGAACCTGGAGGATTCAGAGGGAGCTGGTCGTATAAGACTTACCCGACCGCAAAAGTAATACATTTTTCGCAGAGACAAGAAAGAAATTTATTTTTTTGCACAATGGCATTAAAATGATACCTTTGCCAATAGAAATGACTGCAATGAGAACACTTATAAAAAATGCAACGGTTGTAAACGAGGGGCAAAAAGCACTGCTCGATGTGGCTATTGAAAACGAAATTATTAATGAAATCGCACCTTGCGGGAAAATCAAAGGAAATTTCGACAACGAAATAGATGCAACAGGATTGCTTCTTCTGCCAGGCATAATTGATGACCAAGTGCATTTCCGCGAACCAGGAGCCACACAAAAGGCCGACATCTATTCGGAATCAAGAGCCGCTGCCGCTGGTGGTGTAACATCCTACATGGAAATGCCTAATACCAATCCCCCGACCACAAATGCCGACCTGCTAAACGAAAAATTAAACATTGCATCCGAAAACTCAATGGCAAACTACTCGTTTTTCATTGGTGCAACAGAAGAAAATGCCGACGACATTGCAAAAATCGACACATCCGAGGTTGCTGGTGTAAAACTGTTTCTCGGTTCTTCGACTGGCAATCTGCTCGTAAAGGACAAGAACGCCATTGAAAAAATAATGCAGGTCTCCCCCACCATAATCGCTGCACACTGCGAGGATGACGGCATAATTGCCGAAAACCTAACCCACATGAAGGAAATTTACGGGGATGACATACCAATGGAAAAGCATTGCGAAATAAGGTCAGCCGAAGCATGCTACAAATCGAGTAGTGAAGCAGTAGAAATAGCGAAACGCATTGGCGCACACCTACATATTTTCCACATCAGTACCAAAAAGGAAATTTCCTTACTATCGGACAAACCTTTGAACGAAAAGCAGATAACTGCCGAGGTGTGCGTACATCATTTATTCTTCAATAGTGACGACTACAAACGACTTGGTTCGCGTATAAAATGGAACCCTGCAGTAAAATACGAATCTGACAGACTTGCTCTTATACAAGCGCTTAAAGATGGCAAGATAGATGTCGTTGCAACCGACCATGCTCCACACACTTGGGAAGAAAAATGTGCTCCTTATACCAAATGTCCATCAGGCGCACCAATGGTTCAACACTCATTGCAAGTAATGATAGAATTATCAAAACAAGGCTATTTCGGCATAGAGGATGTTGTGAAATGGATGTGCCACAATCCCGCACAACTATACAAAATAGACAGGCGCGGATTCATTCGGAAAGGATATTTCGCCGACCTCGTGCTTGTTGACCCGAATGCAAGATACGAAGTCACAAAGGACAATCTAATGTACAAGTGCAAGTGGTCGCCATTGGAAGGTCATGTTTTCAATTCAAAGATTGTCAGCACTTTCGTCAACGGAAAAACCGTTTTCGATAATGGCAGGATTATTAAAGAAAAATCGGCAATGAAATTAAAATTTAATAGATAAGGCTATGAAAAAGAAAGTATTACTAGTTGCAATAATAATTGTTACTTGCTCATTTTCAGTATTTTCGCAAATAAATAGGACAATACACGATGAAAAGACTGGCAACGACATACTATACGGCTACTGCACTCGCCAAGCACTCGAAAATCACGGTGACGGCTGGTTCAAGGCAGAATACGAATCATATACGGTAAAAACCGAAACCTTCAACTTTGAACTGCCAGAGAAATTCGACAGCGTACAGGTGTTTATGGGAACTTGGGAAAGCAATTCTAGGCGCGAAGTTCCGCGTTTCTGCAAAATTTTCGACCTCGACTATTTCAAGGATATTCCCGTGACATTCATCTGCCTCGACAGCAAAATCACAGTAGATGTGCTCAATGTTGAAGATTATTATGTTCAATTCCTCCCTGCAATTGTCTTTTACAAGAAAGGCGAGGAACTTTGTCGATTCCTTGAACAGCCGAGAACAGAATCCATGGAATCGGACATCATGGATCTGATGGAAAGGATGCAGTGAGAAGCAATGGTTGTTTCTTGTTTCTAATTTCTAGGTTTAACTTCGCTGAGGGCTACTTGTGCTGAGTATAGCCGAAGTACGCCGTTCTCGCTGCGCTGTTTTTATGGCTTCGCCGTTTCTGTGTTTGAAATGGTTTGATGTTGTTTAACCCAAATCGGTCATTAGAAAGAAGTTATGCGTGGTCACGCTTGTAACAAGCTGATTCTAAGATTATTACAAGCACATTTTTCTAATGGCGGTCATTAGAAAATTTGAATTGCAAATATCTATATAACAAGGACTTACAAGGCTGACCACAACTTTATATATTCCCTAATGACCGATTTGGGTTTAATACTCTGATTCCGTTTTTTTGTTTTCTGGTTTCTGAATGGTTCAATTCAATGTGTGAAAAACAAAAAAGGCTTCTAAATCGAAGCCTTTTCTATTTGACAAAGCACTAACTTTATTCCATATAAGCAACCTTCTTGTCATCGCGTGGCTTAGCATCGGGATTTTCATCCTTGTAGCCAAGTGTAACGGTCAGATATACAAGGTAGTTTTCGGGAAGGTTCAATGACTTAACAAAGTCAGCACCTTTTGGCGAATTGATGTAGTCGCGACAGCAACCAACAGCGCACGAACCAATGTTCATCGATTCGGCAGCAAGCAAAATGTTCTGTACGAGCATTCCGCAATCGCTCTGTCCCCAGTACTGAGTTGTGTCGTATGCAACAACCAGCAAAGTCGGTGCATGGAAGAAAACACTTGCATTTTCATCAGCAAAACGTTCCTTTGCTTCTGGACGTTTCTCAATCATGTCGGCAATAACTGCCTTGTTTAGATTGTCGATTGCTTCCTTGTCTCTCATAACGCGAACTTCCCACGGCTGAGAATTTCTTGCACTAGGTGCGTTGATACCGCAATTAAGAATAGTCTGCAATTCCTCGTCCTTTATCTGTTCGGGCTTGTATGCACGAATGCTTCTGCGACTAAGTATGCAGTTTACCACCTGATTTTCTGCAGGAGCAACTACTTGTTCTGCGTTCTCGTTATCAACAACTTTCGTCTCTGCATTGTTATTACATGATGCCATAGCAAATACTAATAATACAAAAAAATAAAAACTGTATTTCATAATCATAAATTTAAATGACCTCCTTACAAACAAGAAAAGGGAAAACCAACACTGGATTCCCTAAGTCCTGTTCAAATGCAGTATGCCACGGCTTACTTCTTAGCAGCAGCACGCTGTTCCAAATGCTTCTGATAGCGGTTGCGGAATTTATCAACACGACCAGCGGTATCAACAAGCTTAATCTTACCAGTGTAGAACGGGTGAGATGTGTTGGAAATTTCAAGCTTGTACAAAGGATATTCAACACCATCAACAACAATTGTTTCCTTTGTGTTAGCTGTAGACTTGGTAATGAACACATTCTCATTCGACATGTCCTTGAATGCTACCAAGCGATACTTATCAGGATGTATTCCCTTTTTCATTGTATTTAACTTTTAATTATTCTTACTAATTTTTGGACGGCAAAGGTACAAGTTTTTTTTTAATCCACAAAATTCTGTTCAAAAATATTCCAACATTTTACTTTTAATTAAAATTTCGCACCTAACTTTCTATTTTACACGCACTTTACGACCCAACTGGAGCACTGTATTCGGTGTGAGATTGTTGTTGAGCGAACAAATTTTGCTTACAGATGTGCCGTATCGGCGCGCGAGAGCACTCAAAGTATCGCCCTGACGAATGATGTGGTATGTGCCTTCGCCAGTTTCTACTGTTGTCGCAGAAGACGATGATGACGAATATCTTGAAGTCGAGTTCAATTTGTTTCGAGGCAAGACAAGAGTATCGCAACGCAAAGTAGAATCCTTCCAGCAGACTATGGTTTCGGGGTCGAATGGAAAGCCCTTATACCTTGTCTCGAAATGCAAATGAGGACCAGTGCTTCTTCCCGTGCTTCCGCCAAGACCAATTACTTCGCCTACATTGACGACATCATTTTCACGAACAAAAATCTTCGACAAATGTCCATAATAGGTTTCAAGTCCATTGGGATGACGCACCACTATAAGATTGCCATAACCGCCACAATAGCCAGTGTAACGAACCTTGCCCTCAAAAGCAGAATATACAGAGTCGCCAATGTTCAGCGGAATATCACTTCCTGTGTGGGCGCGACCATGACGCCAACCGTATTTAGAATAGACAAAACCGTTGCGTGGCATACAGAAATCTGTCGAATCCTCAATGAGTGGCAACACTATAGTATCGGGAAGCGTAGTTATGTCAAAATTTCTGTAAGCATTATGGTCTGTGACTGTCCAGTCGTCAAGATAAATATCGGAGTCGAAATGCTTAGGCTTTGGTATGGTCAACGAATCCCATGTTTTGTCACTATAAATCACAATCTTGACAAACTTGTCGGCTGTAGATAAAGTATCCACCGAAACTCTTGCTATTTCCTGCGCAAAAATTTCGGCGGATAGAAACAATAAAAACAAAAACAAATATCTTTTCATGCTTGCAAAAATAAGCAAAAATCACGGAAATGCAAATTTACTTTTGCAAATTTTGGACAAACCTCACATAAACCTAATCCTATACAAAACAAAAAACCGCTAAATTTAGCGGTTTCTGCAGTCCGGCGGGGAATCGAACCCCGATTACCAGAATGAAAATCTGACGTCCTAACCATTAGACGATCGGACCAAAATTCCCATCGTTTTGGGACTGCAAAATTAGCATATCAAAATAACATGGCAAAATGTTTTTTCACTTTTTTTTTGAAAAATATTGCACGACTAAACCGAGTCACAATTAACAGTCTAAAAATAAACATGTTACATTTTGTATATTAACGACATATACACAAAAAAAGTCGGAAACATACATTTCCGACTTTCTTATTTTCCTAATTATGAATATTATTCTTCCATTGCAGCAACGATTTCGTCGGTCATTTCCATATTGTGGAATACGTTTACAACATCGTCGTCGTCTTCGAGAACATCGATGAGCTTCAAAACGCCCTTAGCATCTTCGGGAGAAATAACCTTTGTATCGTTCGGGATTCTTCTGAGTTCTGCACAAGTAGGAACGATATTCATTTCTTCCAATTTCTTGTTTACTGCGCCAAAGTCTTCGAACGAACTGGTCACTGTTATGGTTTCTTCATCCATTTCGATGTCTTCTGCACCAGCATCAATGATTTCGAGTTCGAAATCGTCCATATTGATAGAATCCGACATCGGGATTTCAAAAACGCCCTTGCGCTCGAACAAGAAACTCAACGAACCGTTTGTTCCGAGTGTTCCGTTGAACTTGTTGAAAGCTGCGCGAACTGAAGAAACAGTCCTGTTGTTGTTGTCGGACAAGCATTCAACGAACAATGCAATACCATGAGCTGCGTATCCTTCGAAGGTAATTTCCATGAAGTTTGCACCATCCTGATCACCTTTCTTGATTGCTCTTTCGATATTGTCCTTCGGCATGTTGACACCCTTTGCATTCTGAACAGCAAGTCTCAACTTTGCATTATAGTTAGGATCGGTTCCTCCGCCTTCCTTTACTGCTATTGTTATTTCCTTTGCTAACTTTGAGAAAATCTTTGATCTCTTAGCGTCCAATGCGCCTTTCTTTCTCTTAATCGTTGACCATTTATTATGTCCTGACATATAACTTTTATTTTATTTAACTTTTCAAAAACGATGCACAAAATTACAAAATATTTTTTTCTCCACACAAGATTCAGCAAAAAAATAGTCATAAAACAAAAATAGGGATGGAAGACCACCCCTATTCCTTGAACATGATATACTTAATATACTAGAGTTACTGTACCTTCGTACGTTTCGTTTCCTGTATGCAAATTAATGATGTACATATATACACCAGCTGGTGCATTGCCTTGTCCCTTCATCTTGCCATCCCAACTTTCTCCTGTAGCTTCACCTTGGAATACCAATTGTCCCCATCTGTTGTAAACATATATTTTCGCATTCGGGAACATATCTATGTTTCCTATCTCCCAAGTATCGTTTACACCGTCACTATTAGGAGTGAAAACATTCGGTATCTTGATACAGTCGTCGAAACTGCTCTCCAACCACGCGTCCATCGAAGTCGAACAGTTGTTTGCATCGACCACATTTACAGTATATTCACCGCTATACAATGCACTTATGACAGGCTGGTCAGTGTAACGTTCTGACCATCCATACATGTAAGGTTCTGTACCTCCTATAGCCACGATGACTATCTCTCCGTCGTTGTTGCCACGGCAGGATGGATTTACGGCTTCGACATCCATCGACAGAGGTGCTGGTTCCACTACATAGATATTGCGTGTCTCATGACATCCGCTCGCATCAAGTGCAGTTACCTCATAGCCACCTTCGCCGAGTCGAGTGTAAGTCGATTGTCCTGATACCGTGCTGTAGCCGTTAAACAGAGAGAAGAGATAAGGAGAAACACCACCTTCTGCCGACAATTCCACTACTCCGTCCTTACGTCCGAAGCAAGAAATATTCTCAACATTGGCAGTGATAATTATCGCATCGGGAGAACCTACAGTTGCTACCATGTGAACTTCGCATCCCCTCGAATCGGAAACTGTGAAGCTGTAGCTTCCTGCATGTGCGGTAGTAATGTTGTTTCCTTCAAAAGAAGCATCGCTCCATGCGTATGAATAAGGTTGAGTACCACCACTTACATCTAATGTTATTTTTCCATCGGATGTGTTGTGACAGTGTGCATCGGTGGTGGTCAGAGTAACATCCATTGGCATCGGACTTTCAACCGTAACCTGTCCAGAACCTGTACATCCCCATGCATCGGTGATGACTACTGAGTAAATGCCTGCGCCAACTCCAACAAGCGTCTGGCTGGTGCTGCCGTTGTTCCATGA
>JAFZLK010000043.1 GCA_017551515.1 Bacteroidales bacterium
CGAGCAGATTAGCTACACAATTGACGTAACTCCTGGTGAAAACGGAACAATCACAGCTAATGATGAAAACGGCAATAATGCAAACTGTGGCGAAGACAAGACGTTCACAATAGCAGGAAACGATTGCTACAGAATCGAAAACGTAAAAGTTGATGGAAATATTGATGTTACAGACGATGTTATTGCCAATAATGGTATTTATACATTCACTGGCGTAGATGCAGTTCATTCCATCGAAGCAACTTTCGAGCAGATTAGCTACACATTTGAAGTAACAGCCGGAGAAAACGGAACAATCACAGCTGATGATGGAAATGGCAATGATGCAAACTGTGGCGAAAACAAGTCGTTCACAATAGCAGGAAACGATTGCTACAAAATCGAAAGCGTAACAGTTGATGGAAATATTGTTACCGAAGCTGTTATTGCTGCCAATGGTGTTTACACATTTGAAAATGTAAATGCAATTCACAGTATTGCAGCAACATTTGCAATGAATACCTATAATATTACTGCAACTGTAGATGAAACCAGTGGTACAATTACTGGTGCTGGTTTAGCAAACTGTGGCGCTAATGTGGAATTAACAATCAGTGCTAACGATTGCTACAGAATCGAAAGCGTAGCAGTTGATAATATTGAAGTTACAGACGACGTTATTGCCAATAATGGTATTTATACAATCGCTGGCATAGATGCAGATCATTTCATCGAAGCTACATTCGAGCAGATTACCTATGCAATTGAAGTAACTCCTGGTGAAAACGGAACAATCACAGCTGATGATGGAAACGGCAATAATGCAAACTGTGGCGAAGACAAGTCGTTCACAATAGCAGGTAACGATTGCTACAGAATCGAAAGCGTAACAGTTGATGGAACTAATGTTACCGAAGCTGTTATAGCTAATGAAAACGTTTACACATTTACAAATGTAGAAGACATTCACGAAATTGCAGCAACCTTCCAGATGTTGTCATACACAATTACAGTAACTGCTGGTGAAGGTGGTTCTATCACTCACCTCGTAGCCGAAGAAGCTGTTACAGGTAATGCTGATGTAAACTGCGGCGAAGCTCAGACATTCACAGTTGCAGCTAACGAAGGTTACAGAATCCTTAGTGTTCTCGTTGACGGTGAAACTGTAGAACTTGATGAAAACGGTGTTTACACATTCACAGATGTAAGAGAAGGTCACAGCATTGAAGCAACCTTCGTTTCTGAAACCGCAACAACCTATACAATCACAGCAACTGCTGGTGAAAACGGAACTATCACTCCTAGTGGAGAACAGGAAGTTGTTGAAGGAACAGAAAAGTCGTTCACAATCACAGCTAATGACTGCTATAGAATTGCTAGCGTTGTAGTTGATGGTGACACTGTTACATCAGAACTTGTTGACGGTGTTTACACATTCACAAACGTAGATGCTGCCCACACCATTGCAGCAACCTTCGAGCAGATTACCTACACGATTACTGTTGCCGAAGTTGAAAACGGAACTATCACTCCTGCCGAAGACGTAACAGTTAACTGCGGAACTGATACTGCATTCACAATCGTAGCAAACGAAGGCTATAGAATCCTTAGCGTTCTCGTTGACGGTGAAGCTGTAGAACTTGATGAAAACGGTGTTTACACATTCGTTAACGTAACAGAAAACCACACAATTGCTGCTACTTTCGAAGAAATACCTACAGTAACCTACACAATCACAGCAACTGCTGGTGAAGGTGGTACAATCACTCCTGAAGAAGCAACTGTTATTGAAGGCGAAAATGCCATATTCACAATAACTGCTAACGAAGGATACAGAATTGCAAGCGTTATAGTTGATGCTGAAACAGAAAACGAAACTGATGTTACATCAGAACTTGTTGACGGTGTTTACACATTCGAAAATGTAGCAGCAGACCACACAATTGCTGCAAACTTCGAGGAAATTCCTACCTACACAATCACAGCAACTGCTGGTGAAAACGGAACTATCACTCCTAGCGGAGAACAGGTAGTTGTTGAAGGAACAGAAATTTCGTTCACAATCGCAGCTGATAACTGCTACAGAATTGCAAGCGTAATGGTTGACGAAACCGATGTTACATCTGAACTTGTTGACGGTGTTTACACATTCGATGATGTAACAGCTAACCACACTATCGCAGCAACCTTCGAGCAGATTACCTACACAATTACGGTTAATGCTGGTGAAAACGGAACTATCACTCCTAACAATGAAGGCACTGTGACTGTAAACTGCGGCGCTGACCAGGCATTCACAATTGCAGCCAACGAAGGCTTCAGCATCCTGAGCGTTCTTGTTGACGGTGTAGTTGCAGAACTAGTTGACGGTGTTTACACATTTGAAAATGTAACTGCTGATCATACTATCGCAGCAACCTTCGTTTCGGAAGACGCAACAATCTACACAATTGATGCAACTGCTGGCGAAAATGGTACTATCACTCCTGCCGGACAGCTAAGAGTTGTTGAAGGTGGTTCTCAGTCATTCACCATCGCAGCTAACGACTGCTACAGAATTGCTAGCGTTGTAGTTGATGGTGAAACTGTTACATCAGAACTTGTTGACGGTGTTTACACATTCGAAAATGTAACAGCAGACCACACAATTGCAGCAACCTTCGAGCAGATTACCTACACGATTACCGTTGCCGAAGTTGAAAACGGAACTATCACTCCTAACGATGAAGGCGGTGTAATTGTAAACTGTGGCGAAAGCAAGGCATTTACCATCACAGCTAACGAACACTACAGAATAGCAAGCGTAATGGTTGATGAAGACACTGTTACTTCTGAACTTGTTGACGGTGTTTACACATTCGTTAATGTAACAGCTGACCACACAATTGCTGCAACATTCGAAGCAATTCCAGTTTACACAATTACAGCAACAGCTGGTGAAAACGGAACAATCACTCCTGCAGAAGCAACAGTTGAAGAAGGTGGCAATGCAGAATTCACAATCACAGCAAACGAAGGCTTCCAGATTGCAAGCGTAGTAGTTGATGGTGAAACCGATGTTACATCAGAACTTGTTGAAGGCGTTTACACATTCACAAACGTAACAGCTAACCACACAATCGCAGCAACATTTGAGGCACTTCCACAGCCGAATACCTATACAATCACTCTTACTGTTGGCGAACATGGCTCAGTAACTCCTAGCGGTGAAAATGGTATAGTTATAGTAAATGCAGGCGATGACGCAGTATTTACAATCACACCTGACGATGGCTATGAAATTGATGCTCTAATCGTCGACGGGAATCCACTATACTGTGATCCTACTGGAGAGACCTACACTTTCACAGCGGTAGAAGCAAACCACACTCTTGAGGTAACCTTCGAGGCAATTTCTCAGCCAGTTACCTACACAATCACTCTTACTGTTGGTGACCACGGTACAGTTACCCCGAACGGAGAAAACGGTGTTGTTACTGTAAATGAAGGAGAAACTCCAGCATTTGTAATCACTCCAGAAGAAGGATACATGATTGACGAACTCATGATTGATGGAAATGTTGAAGAACTCACAGAAGAACAGCAAGCAGGTTACACCTACACATTTGCTGCAGTAACAGCAAACCACACTCTCAGCGTTACATTCATTGAAACTGTATCGGTAGATATGATTGAAGCTGCTTCGATGTCGGTTTACCCGAACCCGAACAACGGTATGTTTAACATCGACTTCAGCAACATCGAAGGTGATGCAACCTACCAGCTCATCGACGCTCGTGGTGCAGTTGTTGAAACTCGCGACATCAATGTTATGAGTGGTGCAACCATGAACTTCAACCACAACCTCCGCCCAGGTGCTTACTTCGTAAGAATCATCAGCGGTGACAAGGTTTACGTTGAGCAGATTGTTGTTGAATAATAATTAGCACAATCTAAAATAGAAAGGTCGCTCGAAAGGGCGACCTTTTTTTGTGTGGGACATGGTAATCTACATATCCACCATTGACAACAGCCTATATTCAATTTCGTAGCCGTCAAGATTTGGTTTCAGCACTTCCGATTTGGTCATTAGCACTTCTGCATTCAGCTTTCGGGGATTGCGTTTTACTTCGGCAATAACGGCTTTTTTGTCCAAGTCGCTTATTGCAACTAAATCTATTTCGTTTACGCCCTTGCGGTCCCAAAATGCTCCAATATTTGTCACGCGCTCCTGCTGGGCAATCTTGTCGCGGAAATACAATTCCAGGACACGCCCGCTGTACTGTTCGTAATCCTTTTCCACAATTTCGCGCAACAAATCATATCGTCCTTGTTCTATCAGCATCTGGTTGGGATACACATACCTAAACCAAAATCTTAGGAAGTTGTCTGCAATATTCCAACGTGAGTTTCGGCTTCCGGGCTTGGAGAAAATCGGACGCACCCGACGAATAAGCATATATTCGTTTTCAAGGTTATAAAGGTATGCTCCTGTATTCTTGCCGATTATGGAGTCAATTTCGGGCTGTGTGTTTTTGCCCGATGCAATTAACTGTAGGATAGAAAAATATATGCCATAGTCCTTGCCAAATTCTGAAACTAGAATGTCGCGACCTTCTGTCAGAAATGGCGAGTCGGGTGAAACCACACGCTTGAGCATCTTGCGCCAAGTTACTGATGTGCTGTCCATAAGTACGGAAACATACTTTGCAACGCCACCCGTGAGTAGGTAAAGGCAAAGAAGGTCTTCGGGAGTGTATTTTGGGTTATAGTCGCCGAGTATTTCCTTAAGCGTTGCTACCGAAAATGGATTCAGCACCAGTTTTGATGTCTGGCGGGCAAAAAGAGGTTCCTGTCGTCCCTCGAATATGCGAATCATCATTGAGTATATGGAGCCGCATGCAATGAGGTTTATCCGTGCTTTGTCCTTATTTTTGTCCCAAATGTTGCGAATGTCACCGAAAATGGCCGGATTTACATTGTTCAGTTCTTGAAATTCATCGATTATAAGTGTAAACGGCACTTGTTCCGAATATTTCATCAGCATTTCGAAAACCTCAGCAAAATTTGATGCCGTTCCCATGAAGTTCACACCAAGCTGTTTTGTTGCCTCCTGCTGGAAACTGTAGGCAAGAAGTGCTTCGCTTTGTCTTGTGACAAAGAAGTACATCGATTTGCAATCCTTTACCGACTCCAGAAGCAAGCTTGTTTTTCCAATGCGTCTTCTGCCTACCATCAATGTGAAGCAGGATGTCTTCCTTGATTGTCGTTGTGATGATTTTAATGTGTCTAATTCATCTTTCCTATCGTAGAATTTCATGATTTTAAATGTTTTAAAAAAAATAATTTAACAGCTATTAAATTAATCTCCATTAAATTACCGCAAAGATAATTCTTTTTATTTGAACTGCAATAAATATAATCTAAATTTTTGCCATTATTTTGAATAAAATAGTTTTAGTAATTTATTGTATAATAATAAAATGCTATATATTTAACTTAACTGTAATTAAATTAATGAGTATTAAGTTAATATTTCAATCAAATTTGCAAATGAAAAACGTAATGCTCAGTCCAAATCGTTTAGACGCATGACCATGCGTCTAAACGCAATAGAGTCAACTCTTAACTTTTAACTGCTTTTGGCGTCCAGCATTCAAAGAATCTAATTACCTTTTCCTTGTTGTAGCTTTTGCCTTCCTCAAGGAAGCTGGAATCTTGTGTGTGAATGACTTTGCCGTTCTCATCGAGCACAACAAAAACCGGATAGCCGAACCTTGCAGGATTGCCAAGTCGTTGCATCATTTTTGCGGCAAGTTCCTTTTGGGCAGGGTCGGACTGACGAGGGTTGTAGTTGACATGGATATAGACAAAATTGTCGTTGACCAACTTGTTGATATTGCTGTCGCTGGTGATAAATTCTGCAAAGCGCAGGCACCACGGACACCAGTTGCCGCCAACCTGACAAATTACGAATTTTCCTTCCTCTTTTGCTTGTTTTACGGCATTGTCAATTTGTTCCAATGGGTTTATTGTTTCGTCGTAAACTTTCTTGGGAGCGTTTTGCGCCATAGCAGTTGAGAAAACGAAACTTGCTAATAATGCGATAGTTAAAAACTTTTTCATTTCAATTAATTTATCAATAGTCTAATCCTTTCTTGTTGAACATCATGAATCCAAGGTGGAACATGAAATACCAGTTCACCTTGTCGTCATCCAAGTAGTTGATGCTTATTCCCAAAGGTCCGAAGCGCGTGTTATATACCAGCGCAGCTGATGCCATCATGTGGTAGTATGTGAAACTTTCGGAATACGCCGGTGTGTAAATATTTGATGTGATTTCCTCCTTAATAATTTTCTGGAATGGCATGTAGAAGTAGAATTCCGTCCTGAGGTTTAGTCTGTCGGTGATGTTTACTATTGGTTTCAATCCTATGGCGAAGAAATTGTTGGCTCGGTAGTTTGTGAGCAATAGTGTTTTTGAATTCATTACAGGAGTGAACGCAGGTGCGTATAGTACGCTTGAAGAATAGTTGCGGAGCAATGGTCTGTTGCTTACGAAAAGTTGTGCGTATGCTCCAATTGTGAGGTATTTGAAAATTCGTGAATAATGGTCGGCGATAAGGTTCAGTTGCAACCAGTTGTGTCTCATCAGATATTGGTCTTCGAGTGCAGTTGTGGAACCAGGATTGTTCTTTTCTGTTCCTACTACATGGCGGAAGTCGATTACAAATTCTCTACCGGCAGAGGGGTACATTATGTAGTTCAATGTGTTGTAGTTGAACAGGATGCGGTCGGAAAAATAGTTGAAACTTGTGATGTCGGCGGTATCTGATGCCTGATAAGACGAAACTTGGAAGTATGAGTATTTCTGTTCTCCTGAGGTTATTCCGAGTTTTATGACTGAATGTCTTGATATTGGCGTTGTTATATCGAGCCTGATGTTCTTTTCATAGTCGATTATGTATGGTGGTTGGTATGTCATTGATAAAACTTTCGAACTGCCTTTGAAGAAGTCGTATCGGTTCAATGTTCCAGAGAGTTCAAGGGAGAACGGCTGATAGGTTGGGAGGTCGATGCGACCGCTGAGCATTGTCGATGCGTAGAACCTGCCGTAGTAGAAGTTGGCCTTGAAAAGTCCAGAAATCCTGCCGAGCATTTTGTATGAGCCTCCTAAATAAACCATGCTTGACGAACCGTTTGAGACAACTGCTCCGACACCCAACGAGGTTCTGTTGTCCTTCTTTATGTTTAGCCTGAGGTTAAATTCCCCTGTCGAGTCGTTGTATTCGGCAATCGGGGTGGCCTGTTTTATCTGGTAGTCGGAAATCAGTTTGTAATAGTTCGATTCGATTGTGTTGAAATCTATGTACGGTTCTTTCGAGTGCTTCTTTATCCTTTTGAGGTTTATTGAATTTTCGACGTATTCTTTTTCGTAATCCGATAGTTTGCCGTCAATGTATATGCTGTCGAATTTGAGTTCGGGCAGGCTTTCCCGGTAAATTTTCCGTTCTTCGTTCAATGCGGAGCTGTCTTTTCTTCGGTCGATCAGGTTTTTTATGCTGTCGATAACATTGTTGCAATACTCGTAGCCTGAATTTACGGCATAATCCAGCTTCTGGAAATCCATAACACCTACATCCTTGAATTTTATTGACAGGATATAGCCCTTGTTTTTGTTTATTTCCATGCTCTTTTGTTCTCCCATGATGAGATTTGTAATCTGCGCCAGCAGGTCTTCGGAGTCGGGCGGGCCGTCGTTGCCGAAAGCGGAGACATGTACACCTATAATAATATCGGGATTGAAAACCTTGCGCATTGTCTCGATTGGGAAGTTGCTGTATATTCCGCCATCATAGTAAAGTGTGCTGTCGAGTTCTACAGGCTTGAATACCATTGGGATTGCCATTGATGCGCGGATGGCGGTGCCGAGGTCGCCTTTGTCGAATATTTTTTCGCGGTTGTTGTAAACATCGGCGGCAACACACCTGAATGGGACAAACAGGCTGTCGAAATTGTTGTGGGCTTCGGCTGAACTTTGTGCGAAAAGGTCGATAAGACCTAAGTCCATGGGCTGTGAGGCTATTATGTTTGTCGGCAAAGCCAATGCTATCTTTTGCTTTTTTTTGCGGAGATCGACGCGCAGGAGCGATACATCTGGTTGTTCGTACTTGAAAAAGTCGAGGTATTTGTTTGGCAGTTTGCCCTTGTAGTAATTCTTGAAACTCGGGCTGTTGAATATTTTAATCATGTCGTCTGGCGAATATCCAGCAGCATAAAGGCCACCGACTATTGCACCCATCGATGTGCCTGTTACATAGTCAATAGGAATTCCATGTTCTTCCAGTGCCTTGATTACACCGACATGGGCATATCCTTTCGCACCACCTCCGCTAAGCACGAGCCCGACGGTCTGAGCGTTTGCTATGTTGCATATGCATAACAAACTGATTGTCAATGCGGATAATATGCGTATAAATTTATCCAAAATCCCGTCAATTAAACTACGCAAGTTAGCAATATTATTTAAAATGTCTGGTTTTGTTTCGGATTTTTATTCTTACTTTTACACGCAGAAAAATTAATACGATGCACACCGTTGATGTACTTTTACCGCTTTCTCTATCAGGAACATTCTCATACGAAGTTCCAGAAGAGTTTCGTTCTACGATGAAACTCGGTGTGCGTGTCCTTGTGAATTTCGGTAAAAAGAAAATTTACACGGGCATTGTTGTGAATATGGAAGATCGTGACGATGCTTTTGACTTCAAGTTGAAGCCGATTTTTGCCCAGCTCGATGAAGAACCTTTCATTTCGGAACCACAGTTGAAGTTGTGGAACTGGATGGCTTCGTATTATTGTTGCAACATTGGCGAAGTGCTTATAGCCGCGATTCCTAGCATACTTTTGCCTACAAGCGAAACCAAATATGTGGTGTCGGCAACTCCATCAGCCGACGAACCTCTTGTCAGAAGCGACTTGGCAGTATATAATGCCTTGGCGTTGAGTCATGTATGCGCATTGTCGGAAATTATTGATGTCACAGGATTAAAGAATCCGCTTCCCGCGCTTCAACGACTTGTTGCACGAGGTTTGGTTTCCGATGAGCAGATAATTTCCAAGCAATACAAGCCTGTTGAGCGTAATTATGTTCTGTTTTCGATGGTGGAAGCGGAACAAAATCAGGTAGCACTCGACAAGATAATGTCTAAAAATGGCAAGCAGAAAGTTATAATCGAAGCCTTAGTTGATATTTGCCAGCTTCGTGGAACAGATTGCGTGGAGGTTGAGGAGCGAGAAATATTGGAGCGCTGTGATGCTTCGAAGTCGAGTTTGCAAAGTTTGCAGAAGTACGGGCTTTTGCATTTGTTGCGCAAGGTTCGAGAGCAATATTCTGAAGCTGAAACCGAAACTGGCGAAGTTGTACTTTCTGATGCACAACAGAAGGCTTATGACGAAATAGAAACAGCGTTTTCCGAAAAACATCCAGTCCTGCTACATGGTGTGACATCGAGCGGAAAGACGGAAATTTACATGAAACTTATCCGTGAAACATTGAATTGCGGTAAGAAAGTCCTCTATCTCTTGCCAGAAATTGCAATTACGGCACAAATAATATCGCGCCTTGAGAAATATTTTGGAACATCGGTGAAGGTTTATCATAGCAGACATACATCATCGGCAAGGGCTGGTGTTTACAATGCAGTCCTCGGTGGCAAGTATGAAATAATATTAGGTGTGAGGTCTGCGATTTTCCTGCCTTTCGAGAATCTTGGCTTGGTAATAGTCGATGAGGAGCACGAGAACTCCTACAAGCAGTTTGACCCCGACCCTCGCTACAATGCCCGCGATATGGCTCTTGTGCTTGGCAAGATTCACGGAGCCAATGTGATACTAGGCTCGGCAACGCCGTCTGTCGAATCGTACAGCAATGCAAAGCAGGGCAGGTATCGCTTGGTGGAACTTACCGAACGCTATGGCAATGTGCAGCTACCTGTGATAGAGGTCGCCGACATGAAGGACGCGTATTTCCGCAAGGTTAACAAGGGGCATTTTCATCCAATGCTCATTTCGGCTATCAATGCGACCATTGCGGCTGGCGAACAGGTTATTCTGTTCCAGAACAGGCGCGGTTATTCTGCAATGCTCGAATGCAAGGACTGCGGATATGTGCCTCACTGTAGCAACTGCAATGTAAGTCTTACCCTGCATAAGTTCGACAACAAGTTGGTTTGTCACTATTGTGGCGAAAAGTTCAGTGTACCAACTGTTTGTCCTAATTGTGGAAGCACAAAGATTACAGCGAAGGGACTTGGCACCGAGAAAATAGAGGAGCAAGTGCAAGGACTTTTTCCGACAGCACGCATTGCCCGTCTTGACTATGACACTGCACAGTCGAGGAAAAACTACGAGCGCATAATTGCCGAATTCGCCGATGGCGAAATTGATATACTTATTGGTACGCAGATGATTACCAAAGGCTTGGATTTTCCCAATGTTGGGCTTGTTGGAATTCTGAATGCTGACAACATGTTGAATTTTCCCGATTTCCGTGCGTTTGAGCGCTCGTACCAGCTGATGGCACAGGTTAGCGGTAGGGCAGGGCGTAGGCAGAAGCGCGGAAAGGTGATAATCCAGACCTTCACGCCCGACCATGAAATAATTGCCGATGTGTTGTCGAACAACTATAGTGCCATGTTCGAGAGCCAGATGCGCGAGCGTGAGCAGTTTCATTATCCGCCATTGTGGAGTTTTATCGTTGTGCATCTTAAGCATAGGGATTTCCGCAAGGCACTTCAGGCAGCCAGTGTGTTGGCAAAGGAGTTGAGGGCGGTATTGCAACAGCGTGTGCGTGGTCCCGAGGAGCCTGCTGTGAACAGAATCAGCAGTTTTTACATCATGAATGTGCATATACGTTTCGAGAAAACCGTATCGGCATCGAAGGTCAAGGCTTTCATTATGGAAAAGGTTGCAATGGTGAAATCAATTCCCGAATTGTCGCAGGTCGCTGTTGAAATTGATGTCGATCCGTATTAATTCACTATTCTGCTGAACGAACGGAAGGTCGGCTTGCATGTCTGTATCTTGTTCCCCCCATCTTTAATGGCGTTAAAGCCACTTAAAGGCCTTAAGGTATGGGGGGCAAGGAAATCCAGACTGCAAGGCAATAAGCACATAAACAGTGACACTTCTCCAACCTATTGATATGTCATAACTTGACTTAATTTTCAAAAAATATTATCCTACACAAAAAAAATACCCTCACTTTTGTTCATTGTAGCAAAAAAAATCTTAAGTTTGCGTACAAAATTTAAAGTAAAAGTAACATGGCAAACATAAAGAAAGTAGCAGTACTTACATCTGGTGGGGATGCTCCAGGAATGAATGCGGCAATTAGAGCCGTTGTTAGAAAGGCTTTGCACGAAGGTCTTGAAGTTATGGGCGTAATGAGAGGTTACGAAGGTCTCATCGCCGATGATTTTATTCCAATGGAATCGAAAAGCGTTGGCAATATAATTCAGCGTGGCGGTACAATCCTCAAGACCGCTCGTAGCGAAAGGTTCAGAACCCGCGAAGGTCAGCAGATTGCATACGACAACCTTAAGAAGCACGAAGTTGACGCTCTCGTAGTTATCGGCGGTGATGGTACATTCAGGGGCGCAAGGGAATTCACAGAAAATTTCCCGTTCCCGGTAGTTGGTCTTCCTGGCACTATCGACAACGACCTGTATGGTACCGACATGACTATCGGATACGACACAGCATTGAATACCGTTGTTGAAGCAGTCGACAAGATTCGCGACACGGCAGCTAGTCACGAAAGAATGTTCTTCGTTGAGGTAATGGGCCGTGATGCTGGTTTCATCGCATTGCGCAGTGGTATAGCTTGTGGAGCAGAGGATGTACTTATCCCAGAAACAGTAACATATCTTGATGAAGTACACGACAAGCTTGTCAAGTACATGACCGAAAAGAAAACCTCGAGCATTATTCTCGTTGCAGAAGGTGACGATGCAGGTGGCGCATACGACATCCGTAATGCAATGGCTAAGTACGGTGAGGAATTCGACATGAGAGTAATCGTTCTCGGTCACATTCAGCGTGGCGGTTCGCCATCGGCATACGACAGGTATCTTGCTAGCCGTCTTGGTGTTGCTGCTATCGATGCTTTGCTTGACGACCAGCGCAGTGTAATGTGCGGTATGGTTCACAACGAGATAGTTCTTGTTCCTTTCAACAAGACCATCAAGCACCACAAGACCATCGACCAGAAGATGCTGGATATTGTAGACGTATTGAACAGCTAATCAATCAGGACATTTTTTACACATTCTATTTTTCTCCTTTCCTCCTTTGGAGGGGAGGAGTTTTTTTTTGACCACGAAAACCACGAATGACACGAATGACACGAATTGCACGGAAACCACGAATAACATGAAAACCACGAATAACACGAATACCACGAATTGCACTAATGACACGAATGAAAGTTCTCGCGGTGCTCGAACTAAAAAATAGTCGCTAACGCGAGAACGGCGAAGCCCTCAATGTAGTTAATTCTGCTTTTTAGGACACTTTTTCCAGATTGTTTGCGTTTTGTAAATCGCACATTATTGTAACTAATATTTTATTGTGGTTTACTTATAGTTAGTATATTTATTGTGTGAATATATCTAAAATTATCCTCTTAAGTTATAATAGAAAATCTGTTTGAACAACCTTTCAAAAATCATTCATACCTTTGAAGCGGTAAAATATGTGTAGATGGATACAATGTCAAACAGCGGCATTTATATGGTTATCGCTTTTGTAAGCGATTGGGTGTCTGTTGTTTGTAAAAGTTGAATATAATTTTAAATTTATAGTATATGAGAAAATTTCTATTGGCTACAATGGCCATTTTGTGGTTGCTTACCGGTTTAGGTGGTAGGCTTGTGGCACAGGAGAACATTGCGGTGTGGAAGTTTCCTATGATGGGAGCGACTTCTAATCCTGTAAGTCCCGACTGTGTCTCCGACTTGATTCAAAGTTCGGATTGTGAATTAACTGTACTCACCGAGAATTGGACTATCGCTGCGTACGATTTTAACAAATCGAATACGGAATTATGTGATGTTGATGCAGACGGCACATGGGGTTTGCGTCTGGTTAACTCGAACGGAAGTTTTGAGACGGCAAGTATCGTGTTCAAAATATCTACCGCTGCGTTTAGGAGCATAAATTTGTCGTACGACCATAGAGTATTGACTGCTGGTGGTTATGCTACCGAAACTTGGTCGTATAGTACCAATGGTAGTACTTTTACCGATATGACGCCAATAGAAGGCGGTACGACAACTTACGCAGGTGTGGAAGTTGATTTTTCATCGATTTCTGCTTTGAATGGCTTGTCGTCGGTTTGGTTCAAGCTGACAGTAAGTGGAGCAACTGCAGCTAACGCAGCTACAATAATCGACAATGTAGTATTCTCTGGTACTCCGATGACTTGTTTGCCCCCAGTTAATATGACAGCAGTTGCCGATGATGCACCGACTCAGGCTGTTATTTCATGGGAACCGGCTGGTACCAATGAGGAATCTTATACTTTGGTATATTATACTTCTCAATTGGTATCCCAAGCTACATTGAATCAGTTCTTAACAAACCCTACATATGAATCTTATGTGCATGCTAATGTTACCAGCCCATTTACTTTGAATGGTCTTACAGCAAACACTACCTATTATATATATGTACGCGCAAACTGTGGTGGTGATGACAACAGCCTCTGGGCAAATACCACGGTTCATACACCTACTGTATGTGCAATTTCCGACTTGGAAACTACGCATATTGGTGGTAGTACGACTTCTTTGTCTTGGACTACCGATGCTGACAACACTATGATTCGTGTATTCACGGCAGCAAAGAACAATCCATGGGAAACAACCGACGGACTTTTCCTTGAGGAAACTGTAAACGGTACAACGTATGACCTTACAGGCTTGTCGTTCTCTACAACTTACCATGTTTATGCAAAGTCAGTTTGCTCGGCTAACAATATGAGTGAATCGCTTCATATTTATTTCACAACCTATTTTGCTGACAATATTAGCGAATTAACGGTTGCTGATGGGACAACAACTAATGGCTATGTGCCTGTTTATGGTTTTTATGCGGATGCCTATCTAAAAGCTGAATTTGTTATTCCTGCAGCACAAATCGAAGATATGACCGATGGCGAAATTTCACAAATGAAATTTTATGCTACACAGGCAAGTGTGTCTTGGGGAAGTGCAAATTTTACTGTATTTTTGAAAGAGGTTGAGAGTGAAACTCTCAGTGCTTTTTCTGGCACAGAAAACGCAACTATTGTTTACACTGGATCATTAAGTATATCGGATACTGTGATGTCCGTTACATTTAATACTCCTTATACATACAACGGTGGAAATTTGCTAGTTGGCGTATATAATACAGAAGAAGGTGATTATGTTACTTCTACTTGGAAGGGAGTAAATACAACTGGTGGTACAGCTTTCCAAGGTTATAGTTATTCAAGTTTGGCTTCGATTAGTGGAACTCAAAGATCTTTTATTCCTAAAACAACATTTACTTATACTCCATATGTTGCAACCTGTCCAAAGCCGTCAGATTTGGCTGCAAATAGTGTAACTGCAACATCGGCAGCTATAACTTGGGTTGCTGGTGGCGAAGAAACACAATGGGTTCTTAAGTACGGTGTTGCTGGTTTCGATATAGAAACTGAAGGCACTGAAGTCTCAATAGAAAATACTCCTTCTAAAGACTTGACAGATCTTGTAGCTAACACACCATACGAAGTGTATGTAAAAGCAATATGTAGTGATTCGGATGAAAGTAAATGGAGAAAAATTTCTTTCAGAACAGCTTGTGTTGCTATTACCGAATTCCCATGGGCAGAAGATTTCGAGACATTAGCTACGGGTGATTTAAATGAGCCGTGCTGGGTAAATGAACACATAACTGGTACTGGTACATCTATTTTTAAAGTATATGCATCAACAGTGGTTGGAAATGCAACTAATAAACTGCAATTGCCGAATATGTCTAGCGGTACCAAGACAAAACTCGTACTTCCAGAAATGACATTGCCAGAAAGCCATAGTTATGTATTTAGCATAGATGTATTACGTAATGCATCTGGATCTTCATATACATCGGAAGGTGTAAGAGTTTACGCTAGTACTAATGGCGAAATTGAAGGTGCTACAGAACTGGGATTCTTATATCGTAACTACACGCAGACTGATGGTAATGTTGTTATTGCCCAAGAAGGATCTGGTTGGTATTCATACATTTTCCATATTCCATTCACAGGAACATGCTACATTATTTTGGTAGGTGAGAATGCAAATGGAAGTGTAACTTATATGGACAATTTGCTTGTTCGAGAGGCATCTACCGCTGCCGAAATTACAGCTTTCTCATTTGCAGAAGAAGCAGAGGCTGCGGATATAGATAGCGAACATGCAACAGTTAACTGCTTGGTTTCGTACTCTACCGAAAGCCTCAACGGACTAATCCCGACTATAGCTGTATCGGAGAATGCTAGCATAAGTCCGGAAAGCAGAGTGGCTCAGGATTTCTCATCGCCTGTTACTTATACTGTAACAGCCGAGGACGGTACAACAACCAAGGAATGGACAGTAAATGTAAACAAGGTTGCTACAGCTTCAACGGCTAAGGACATTTTGTCATTCACATTCAACAATCAGCAGGGCGAAGCAGTAATTGATGCAGAAAACCATACAGTTTTGGCTTATGCTCCATGGAACTACGATTTCACAACCAACATTGCTCCGACAATTACGGTTTCTCCTTTGGCAACTATTTACCCGGTAAGCGATTCGGCAATTAACTTTGCAAGCCCTGTTACCTATACAGTAACTGCTGAGGACGAAAGCACTCAGGATTGGACGGTAACTATTGTCAAAGACCCGAACGCTTGTGTAAACCCATTGGCAACGTCAATATCAGCAGCTGAACTTTATACAACTTCGGCTGTATTGACATGGTTAAAGCGTTATACAGAAACCTCATACAATGTTAAGGTTTCGACAACTGCAATGACTGATATGACTGCAGCTGCAGATGTATATGATGGCGTTGTAAACGATACGGCATTGGCTTTGTCTGGTCTTGAAGAGAGTACTACATATTATGTATATTTGCAGTCTGCATGCGGAATTGAAACATGGGTATCTTATTCTTTCTATACAGGAATCTGTATTCCTGGTCCGACATCTGTTGATGGCGAGGGTATTACTAATGTAACATTCGGTACAGGTGCTAATATTGTAAGCTACAATACACATCCGACTTCAAGTCCTTATTATGGAGACTATACAGCACAAGTTGGCGCAGTTCAGGCAACATCTACTGCAACGGTAAGCATTACATACAATACAGGGATATATACATACGGAACAATAATTTGGGTAAACTGGAACAACGATGTTCAATTTACAGAAGATGAAATCGTTTATAGGGGAGAACCTGATAATTCGCAAACACTTGAGGCAACGTTTTATATTCCTGTAACTATTCCTACAGGAAACTATAGAATGCGTATTGGTGGTGCTGATTATGGTTTTGACAGCTATTTGACAAGCGGTAATCCTGATCCTTGTATGTCTTCCGCTTATACGATATACGAGGATTACACCTTGCAGATTTTGCCACCTCCTGCATGTATGCCTGTAACTAATATTGCAGCAACAAATGTCACATCTTCTTCTGCTGATATAACATGGACTCTTAACGATGATACGCAGAATTCATGGAATGTAGTTGTTTCGACAACTGCACTTGATGATCCGGAAACCGGTACAATTAATGAAGTGACAAATGCTTTGTATAATGCTACAGAACTTGCTTCTAATACACCATATTTTGTATATGTTCGCGCAAATTGTGGTACTGAAGGATATTCCGATTGGGCAAGTGCAACATTCCGTACCGAATGTGGTGCAATATCAGAACTTCCATACAACGAGGATTTCAACATTTACGTAGCTCAAGGTTATCAAGATTCTAATCACGAAGGTGTAATGCCAGATTGCTGGTCTTATATTTATAATGGAACATCTGCAGATTATGCACCGCATGTTAGCAATTCTACAGCATACGCTCCTATGACTGGAAATGATGTTAATTATCTGTTTGTAATCGCTTCGTTTGCTTCTTCTGATACTTATGGTAACGACAATATTTTGATAATGCCAAGTCTTGAAGGCGGTTATACAAACAGACACGTATCGTTTGTAGCTAAGACAAGTGCTATGAGTAATGGCGTTTTGCACTATGGTTACATGAATGGTAATGAGTTTGTTAATTTGCATGATACTACTTTTACTGCTTCGACAAGGACATTCTCGTATATAGTACCGAGTAGTGTTCCAACAAATGCTGACTTTGCTCTTAAATTTACTGCATCGTCGGGAACTGTTTATTATGGTATCGACGATGTTCAAGTTCGTGAGACATTGTCAGACAATACAATTCTTTCATACGCTGCATCAACAGCACAGGGCGATGCAATATGTAATTTGGACAACGAGGCTCACACTATTTCTGTTGAACTACGCGCAGGTGCAACCGCTCCTGTTGTTATCGGACAGACAATAGTACCTCACGATCCAAATGCAACAATATTGCAGCAGGTTGGCTCTGATTTTGTGGTTCCGCGAAACTATATTCAATGGTACATGACTACTGCCGATACAACCCTTACATTCAAGGTTATTGCAGAAAATGGTGCAGAGGAATCTTACACTGCAACTATAACAGTAGAATCATGTGCAGCTCCATCGGCTTTGGTTTCGGAGCAAACATCTACAACCAATGTAAACTGCTCGTGGACTGCAGCAGAAGGTACTGCAGCTTGGAACTTCTACTGCTCAACAACCCAGTTGACTCCAGCAAACCTCGATGCTCTCACAGCAAGCGACTACACTACAGTTACTACTGCAACAGCAAGCGCTACTGTTACTGGTGAAACTACCTACTACTGGTATGTACGCACCGACTGCGACGGAAGCTACAGCGCATGGCAGGAAAGCTTGTTCTCAACTTGGGAAAACTGCGTTGCTCCTACAAACCTTACTACAACTGTTGTAAACGACAACAATATTGAAGTTTCGTGGAATGTTCAGGACAACTTGCCACTTGGTCCTGGTATTTATACTGATGACTTTGAAAGGGATGCTGTTAATGGAGGACTATTACAGTATACAAATGATGCAACTTATCCATGGGTAATAACGACTGATGCTGCACATGGAGGAATTCGTAGTGCTAAAAGTGGAAATTATAATATTGCAAATTCTACATCATCATTGATTATTACTGCTGATTACACTACTGATGGAACAATATCATTCTGGGCACGTGTTTCTTCTGAACAAACCAGTATTTCTAATGATTGGGACTATGGAACATTCTATATTGATGGTGTTCAGAAGGGTGATAAAATAATAAATACTACTATTTTCAATCCACTTACATACGATGTTACTGCTGGTACTCATACTTTCGAATGGAGATATAAGAAAGATGGTTCTCTGAATAGTAATGACGACTGTTTCTATGTTGATGATATTACTATGCCCGGATTAGTTCCTGGTGGAAATTCAAGTGTTGTTGTTTATAGGAACGATTCAGAACTCATTACTCTTCCTGCAACAATCACATCTTACACCGATGAAGGTCTTGAAGCTGGCAACTATTGCTACAAGGTTAAGACTATTTGCCGTGAAGGTAGCGAATCGGAATTCTCTGCTCCTGCTTGCCAGGACATAAATTCATGTCTTGCTGTATCAAATCTTTCGGCAGCAGATGTAACCGCAACTTCGGTTACATTAAGCTGGACACGCGGTGATGCTGAAACAGCATGGATTTTGACAGTAAACGATGGTTCGACAGTTGCTATTAACGAGACAAGCGAAGGTGTAACAGTTAACGCAAATGTTATTACCTACGCTCTTGCAGGTCTTGAACCTATGACAACTTACACTGTAACTATCCAGTCGGATTGTGGCGGCTCTGTAAGCCAGTCTGTCGCTACAGTAAACTTCACTACCGACCGTGTTCCTGCAACTCTGCCTTATACATGTGGTTTCGAGGATGCTGTTGAAAATAACGGTTGGATACTTGAAAATGGAACTCAGACTAACCAGTGGTATATAGGTAATGCTGTAAATGCAAACCATGGAGGTAGCAATGGCTTGTACATTTCCGATGATGCTGGCGAAAGCTACAACTATAGTACTTCTGATGGTTCCTATTATAGTGGTGGCGGTTCATCCGTTTATGCATATAGGACATTAAATGTTACTGCAAGTTCTGATTATGTCGTTTCATTCGATTGGAAGGCAAACGGTGAAAGTTCATACGATTATATGCGTGCGTTCCTTGTTCCATCTAGCGTAGTGCTTTCTGCTGGTAATTCAAATAGCATTTCAACATCTGGTGCTCCAGCTAACTGGATTGCAATTGACGGTGGAGCCAAATTAAATCTGCAAACGGAATGGCAGACTGTAAATAATACGATAAGCATTGATGCTGGTATGTACAATTTGGTATTCTACTGGAAAAACGATTACATGAGTGGTTCACAGAAGCCTGCCGCTGTTGACAACATCGACATTCATGTAGTTTCCTGCCCGGCAGTTGGCGAACTTGCTGCTGCACCAGAGAATATTACCGATAATTCTGCTGTAATTACTTGGACAGAACGCGGAGAGGCTCAGGCATGGGAAATTATCGTTTCTGAAACTGCTGTAACCGACTTCGCTTCTGCAACTGTTGAATCTGTAATAGAGGAAACATATTCTGCTACTGGTCTTAATGCAAGCACAACCTACCATGTATATGTACGTGCTAACTGCGCCGATGACGACAACAGCGATTGGGCACACGCAACATTCACAACCGTTGCAAGTTGCCCTGTACCAGATGGTTTGGTAGCATCTGCAATTACTGGTAATTCTGCTACAATCACATGGAACGGTTACACTGCAAGCAACTGGACTTTGGAACACAGGCAAGGCACTACTGGAACATGGACAGTTGTTGAAGGCTTGGATGCTGCAACCTATACTATTGCAGATCTAGTAGGACAGACAACTTACAATGTAAGGGTTAAGGCTGTTTGCGGTGATGATGAAGAAAGTGAATATTCAGCAATACTCAGTTTCTCCACTTCTTGCGCAGCAATCACCGAGTTCCCATGGAACGAAGGTTTTGAAAACGGAATCGACTGTTGGACTTTGGTTGATGGCGATGGTGATACAATCCAATGGCAAAATACTTATCTTTTTGGATCGAACAACGGAAGTTATGCAATGATTTCTGAATCGTACAATAATGATATCGGTGCATTGACACCTAACAACTGGCTTATATCGCCTGCAATTGACCTCACATCGCAGACAGGAACAATAAAGTTGTCGTACTTTGTTGAGGGATCTGATGCTACATTTGCCAGGGAACATTACAAGGTACGTCTTTCGACAACAACTCCAGATACTGCTAGTTTCACAACCTTATTAGTTAACGATACGTCAACGGCTGTATGGACAGAAAAAACAGTTAATTTGTCAGAATACGCTGGACAGGTCATTTATATTGCATTCGTTCACTGCGAAATAACAGACATGTACGTTATTGTCCTTGATGATGTATCAGTATTCGTTGACAATTCAGTGGATGCTGCCATTGTAGAACTAACCGCACCAACTCATGGCGACTACTCGACATGCGCATTGACTGATGCAGAGCAAGTAAAGGTTAAGATACTCAACAATGGCGGTTCGGCAATAAGCAACTTCGATGTGTCATACACTATCAATGATATGACTGTTACCGAAACTGTTACAGCATCTATTGAACCTGCAGAGATTTATGAATACACATTTGAACAAACTGTTGATTTATCTGCTATAGGAACATACACTATTACCGTCAATGTAAACCTTGCTGATGATGAAAATGCAGACAACGATGATGGAAGCATGATCATTACAAGCGGTGATGCGCTTATAAGATTGCATGGACAATCAAGTTCTTATGGCGGTGTTGAGGCAAATCGTGGTACTTGGTCTGTCACTAATACGCTAACCAATCAGGTAGTAGCTGCAAGCTCTGCTCATTGGCCATGGTTTGTTCCAGTAAACGAATTTGTATGTGTTGATCAAACCCAGTGTTACAGAGTTGAAGTACTTGATGCTGATGGTATGGTTTTGCCAAGTAGCGATACAGAACATGACCCGACATTCCTTGAAATACTTTATAACGGTGTTCAGGTTGCAGGTAGTACAGAACCAAATTCATTTACAGGTCCATCGTTGGTGGCTGAAAGATTTACTCCTAACTGCCAGTCGAGCGAAAACGACATCATCACATTCAGCGTTCCCGATATGCTTAGTGTTGACATCGACAACGAAAGTCATACAGTAACTGCTGAAATATCTTACAACTCTACTGAAGTCCTCAGTGCAATAGTTCCTACTATCACCGTTTCCGACTATGCAGAAATCACTCTTGCTGGTGATGAAACATACGAAGAAGGTGCTGCTCAGGACTTCACCAACCCTGTTGTTTACACTGTTGTGGCTGAAAACGGCGATGTTCAGCAATGGACTGTTACTGTTACCCAGGCAACCGTTGCAAGTTCCGAAAAGGATATTGTATCGTTCATATTCAGTGGACAGGTTGGCGAATCGGTAATTGATCCTACAGAACATACCGTTACTGCATATGCAAGCTGGAACATCAGCCTTGAAGATCCTATCGCTCCGACAATCGAGGTTTCGCCTATGGCAACAATAAGCCCCGAAAGCGGTTCGGAACAGAACTTCTCTGAACCAGTTACATATATTGTAACAGCAGAAGACCTTACAACTCAGGAATGGATTGTTACCATTACTCAGGATTCTTCAAGCTTTGCTTCGTTGCCATACACATGCGACTTTGAAAATGATACGGAAAATAGCAACTGGGTACTCGAAAACGGTACTCAGACCAACAATTGGTACATTGGTACTGCTGCAAACAATGGCGGTGAATACGGCTTATATATTTCTGATGACAATGGCGATAGCAACCACTATAATAATGTAGAAGAAACGGGTTCGTATGTATATGCTTATCGTCAGATAATTGTCGGAGAAGCAGGTAACTATGATATTAGCTTCGATTGGTTGGCTAATGGTGAGTCATCATACGACTTGTTGAGAGCATTTGCTGTTCCTACAACATTGGGTAGTACTCTTGTGGCTGGCAATGCTAACGGAATGACCTCTAATAATAATACAACTCCTACAGGATGGATAGACATTGCTCCTAATCCTAATAATAAGCTTAACCTTGCAACTGATTGGCAGACCAGCGATACATCAGTATACCTTGGAGCTGGAACATATAATTTGGTTTTCTTCTGGAAGAACGATTATAGTGGAGGTTCGCAGACTCCTGCTGCTGTTGACAACATCAGCATCGAGCGTGCGGAATTCTTTATCGACGCTTCGGTAGAAGGTTTGGGCGAAATCGATCCGTCTGGACATATAAGTGTTGCTGATGGAGATACTCTGACCTTCACTATGACACCAGTGGAAGGCTTTGCACTTGCTCGCCTCATGGTTGATGGTGTTGACCTGTTATCGCAGGTTGTAAACAACACTTACACATTCGAAAATGTAAGTGCTAACCACACTATTGTTGCAGTATTTGAACCAGCAATTCCAATTTATGCTTCTGCTGGCAATGGCGGATACATCGATCCTAGTGGTGAAGTATATGTTGGTAGCGGATCAAGTATTGAGTTCAATGTATATGCCAATGCAGGTTATGTTATCTCGAGTGTAGTAGTTGATGGTGAAGAACAAATAACAGATGATGTTATTAGAACAACTTACGCCTACACATTCAGCAATGTAACGGCAACCCACAGTATCAACGCATCATTTACTCAAGCTGCAGATCATCGTATTAAAGCAACTGCTGGTGTTGGTGGTACTGTAACACCGAGTGGTTGGGTTACTGTTCCTTACAACGGAACTAAGGATTTCGAATTCACTCCAAACGAAGGTTATAGCATTCAAAGCGTAATTGTTGACAAAGACAGTATTAACGAAGTTGATGTAACTAGACAGCTTATTGATAATACTTACACATTCAACAATGTTGTTATTGATCATACTATCACCGCTTCATTCTCAGTTAATAGCTACAACCTGACAATACATTATCGTTATGCCGACGACAGCGAGGCAGCAGAAGACTACACCGCAACGCTTAACTACGGTGAAGAATACTCTGTTGAATCTCCTGCTATTGATTACTACACAGCAGATCAGTTGGTAGTTTCAGGTACAATGCCGGCAGAAGATGTTGAAGTAACTGTTATCTACAATGCAAACAGATACAACTTGACAATACATTATCGTTATGCTGACGATAGCCAGGCAGCTCCTGATTACTCAGAAGAAGTGGCATTCGGTACAGAATATTCGGTACCATCTCCATTTATCGATGGTTACACAGCTAATCCGCTTGTTGTAGAAGGTACAATGCCAGCAGAAGATCTCGAATTTACTGTTAGGTACATAGACGCTTCTGCAACTCACTTGTTGACGATACATTATGTATATGCCAACGACAGCGTGGCAGCACCAGACTACACAGAAACACTTGCTGAAGGTGCAACTTATTCGGTTCCTTCACCAGTATTTGCTGGTTACACAGCCGATCGCGACACGGTTGCTGGTACAATGTTGACCGATGATGTTGAAGTAACTGTTACCTACAATGCAAACAACTATAACTTGACAGTACATTATGTATATGCCGACGATAGCGAGGCTGCAGCAGACTACACAGAATCGATTGCATACAACACCGAATATTCGGTTGCATCTCCTGTAATCACTGGTTACACTGCTGACCTTGACACGGTTGCAGGTATAATGCCGTATGAAGATGTTGAAGAAACCGTTCACTACAATGTAAACAGCTA
>JAFZLK010000044.1 GCA_017551515.1 Bacteroidales bacterium
AACTGGAGCAAGACCGCAAGCACCAACGCAACGGAGGCAGTTCAATGAGAACTTTCCGTCTGGAGTTACCTGTCCAACTTCAATCTTGAGTTCGTTCTTCAATGCATCGAGAACCTTTTCTGCACCTCTTACATAGCAAGCAGTACCAAGGCATACATTGATTGGATATTCGCCCTTAGGAGTCATAGTGAAGAAGCTGTAGAAGCTAACAACACCATAAACCTTTGCTACTGGAATATGCAGGCATTCTGCAACATATTCCTGTACTTCAGCTGGCAAGTATCCGAAATGACCCTGAGTCTTGTGGAGAACATTGATCAATTCTCCCTCTTTGTTACCGAAGGATTCACATATTTCCTTGATAACCTTCATATTGCATTCTGACAATTTTATTGTAGCCATATCTTTTTCCTTTGTTTAAATTTAACCTTCAATTTCTACCTTAGTTGATCTGTCGATGTAGTGGGTATGCAACTGTTCGTGTGACAGATGTCCGCATGGTTCACCATAGTATTCCTTGTAGATTGCTATGATGTCCGGATTTTCGTGTGACTTACGAATCGGCTTGCCTGCATCTTCGCGGTAAGTAGCTTCCATACGCTTGCGTATGATGTCGCTGTTACCGTGGTGATAAGGCTGACCTGCGCCACCGATACATCCGCCTGGGCATGCCATAACTTCGATGAAGTGGAAGCCTCTTGGGTTGCCGTTGCGAACTTCTTCCATCATTGCGCGTGCATTCGAAAGAGTGTGGCATACAGCTACCTTAACTGGCAATCCGTCGAAATCAACTGTAGCGGTCTTTACGCCGTCCAATCCACGAACTTCTTCGAAGTCGATTCTTGGGAGAGTCTTCTTTGTGTGTACTTCGTAAGCTGTACGAAGTGCTGCTTCCATAACACCACCAGTAGCACCGAAGATAACTGCAGCACCGGTTGATTCGCCGAGTGGGCTGTCGAAGTCTTCTTCTGGAAGCTGGCTGAGGTCGATGTTGAACTGCTTGATGAGGTGTGCAAGTTCACGGGTCGAAATCGAGAAGTTAACATCTGGATCGCCGTTTACCTTGAATTCTTCACGAGCAACTTCGCTCTTCTTTGCCAAGCAAGGCATTACAGATACAACTACCATGTCTTCGCGCTTAACACCAATCTTCTGTGCAAAGAAGTTCTTTGCTACAGGACCGAACATCTGTTGCGGTGACTTAGCTGTTGAGAGGTTGTCGAGGAGATCCGGGAAGTTCTTTTCCATGAACATGATCCATGCTGGGCAGCATGAAGTGAACTGAGGCATTGCAACCTTTTCGCCATTGAGAACCTTTGCAACTCTGTGGAGAAGTTCTGTACCTTCTTCCATGATTGTGAGGTCGGCGCTCCAGTCTGTGTCGAATACATAGTCGAAACCGATGCGGCGGAGAGCAGCTGCCATCTTGCCGGTAACGATAGTACCAGGTTCCAAACCAAATTCTTCGCCGAGAGCAACACGAACTGCAGGAGCTGTTTGAACAACAACTGTCTTAGTCGGGTCGGCGAGAGCCTTCATAACGTCGCTTACATTGTCAACCAATGTCAAAGCGCCAACTGGGCATACCTGAACGCACTGACCGCAGTTTACGCACGAAGTAGTTCCGAGGTCGCTTTCGAATGCTGGTGATACAACTGCTGGGAAACCACGGTTGATAGCTGACAAAGCACCAACGCTCTGAATCTGGTTACACATAGTTTCGCAACGACGGCACATAACGCACTTGTCCATGTCGCGGTATACAGACTTGGTAGTGTCCTTGCGATAAGTTGACTGTTCGCCCTTGAACGGGATTTCGCGGATACCAAGCTTTGTTGCCAATGCCTGGAGTTCGCAGTCGCCCGACTTAGCGCACTGCAAGCAGTCATTCGGGTGGTCGGAGAGGATAAGTTCTACGACGGTCTTACGAGCGTTGATAACGCGTGCATTGTGAGTGTGAACAACCATACCTTCCATACATTCGGTAACGCATGCTGGAGCAAGGTTTCTTCTTCCTTCAACTTCTACAACGCAAACACGGCATCCACCCGGTTTGTTTTCAAAATTCATTCCTGCAAGTTCAAAGTAGCACAATGTAGGAATATCGATGCCATTCTGACGAGCTGCCTTCAATATGGTGGTTCCAGCTTCGACTTCAATCGGCCTATTATCTATTGTTAATTTTACCATTTCTAAATTGTTTTTACGGTTTGAATCTTAATTACTTAACTGATATAGCACCAAACTTACACTTTTCGATGCAGGTACCACACTTAATACACTTTTCTTGATCGATTGCCATTGAAGCCAACTTGTGACCTTCTGCAATGTAATCGGTTCTTGTGATTGCATTTACTGGACAAGCCTTAGCACATGCTCCGCAGCCTATACAAGCTTCCTTGTCGATGATGTACTGCTTGAGAGCCCTGCACTGACCAGCGCGGCACTTCTTTTCTGTAACGTGTTCTACATATTCGTCCCAGAAGTTGTTCAATGTCGACAATACTGGGTTTGGTGAAGTCTGACCTAAACCGCACAAAGCAGAATCCTTGATTACCATTGCGAGGTTCTTCAGCTTTTCGAGGTCTTCCATAGTGCCCTTGCCTTCGGTAATCTTGGTAAGGATTTCGAGCATACGCTTGTTACCTACGCGGCATGGAGTACACTTACCGCAAGATTCTTCGCAGGTGAATTCGAGGAAGAACTTAGCGATAGAAACCATACAGTCGTCTTCGTCCATAACGATCATACCGCCCGAACCCATCATTGAGCCAGCAGCTACGAGGTTATCGAAATCAACTGGAGTGTCAAGGTGCTTTTCTGTCAAGCAGCCGCCCGAAGGACCACCAGTCTGTACAGCTTTGAATTTCTTTCCGTTCTTGATACCACCACCGATTTCGTAGATGATTTCGCGAAGGGTGATACCCATAGGAACTTCGATAAGACCTACGTTGTTGATCTTTCCTGCCAAAGCGAATACCTTGGTACCCTTTGACTTTTCGGTTCCGATTGATGCGAACCATTCCCATCCGCGGTTGAAGATAACTGGGATGTTAGCGAAAGTTTCAACATTGTTTACGTTGGTTGGGAGTTCCATATAACCTGCCTGAGCTGGGAAAGGTGGCTTGAATGTAGGTTCACCACGCTTACCTTCCATCGAGTGGATAAGAGCGGTTTCCTCACCGCAAACGAATGCACCAGCACCGTAGCGGAGTTCGATTTCGAAATCGAAGCCTGTTCCCATGATGTCCTTACCCAAAAGACCGTATTCTTCAGCCTGCTTGATAGCAACCTGGAGTCTGTGGATTGCCAATGGGTATTCAGCACGGATATAGATCAAACCTTTGGTTGCGCCGATGCAGTAACCGCAGATTGCCATAGCTTCAAGAATTGAGTGAGGGTCACCTTCGAGGACGCTTCTGTCCATGAATGCTCCCGGGTCACCTTCGTCAGCGTTGCAGGTAACGTACTTCTGTACACCTGGACGGCTCTTTGAAGCGATTTCCCACTTAACACCAGTCGGGAAGCCTGCGCCACCACGACCGCGAAGTCCTGATTTCTTAACTACGTCGATAGCTTCAGCTGGAGTCATTTCGGTAAGAACCTTACCCAATGCAGCATAACCTTCGCGAGCGATGCATTCGTCGATGTTTTCTGGATCGATGAAACCGCAGTTACGCAAAGCGATACGGATCTGCTTCTTGTAGAACTCCATGTGCTTCGAGTCGCTTACATGTTCCTGGTTGTCAGGATCGGTGTAGAGTAAGCGAGTTACTTTTCTACCTTTAATAATATGTTCTTCGATGATTTCCTTTGCATCTTCAGGAGTTACCTGAGTGTAGAAGGTATTGTCCGGAATAACCTTTACGATCGGGCCTTTTTCGCAGAAACCGAAGCAGCCAGTCGGAACAACCTTTGCAAATTCTTTCAAACCGTGAGATTCGAGCTCCTTATCGAGCTGAGCCATAATTTCATGGCTTCTGGATGCGGAACAGCCAGTACCGCCGCATACCAAGAGGTGCATTTTGTATTGTGCCATTAGTTCTAATCCTCCTTATTTAGATTGATCTGTAGTTAGCAGGAAGAATTCCTTCGATCAATTCTCCGTTCTTAATATACTTTTCAATGATTTCGTCGGCCTTCTTTACGTCAACGTAACCGAATACTACCGGGTCGCTACCTGGGCGAGTTACTTCGATTGTAGGTTCTGCGTGGCAGTAGCCCATATCGCCAACCTGAATTACCAAAGCCTTAACGCCTCTCTTGTCGAGTTCTTCCATGAGGTAGTTCATGATTTCCTTTGCACCTGCTGCGATGCCACTGGTAGCCATACCTACCTTAATCTGAACGATAGCGTCGGGAGAATTGCTGTTTTCTCTCAGCTGCATTTTGCCTTGCATTTCTTCTTTAATTTTCTTTAGTTCTGCAAGATTTTTAATTTTATTCATACTTGTCCTCCAAAGTTAAATTTGAAATATTTGTATTACACTTATTTACACTAATTTTCCCAATTAAAAATTGAAAGTCCAAAGATAATATAATAGGTGTTTCGTAAAATGCTTTTATGCCCTAACTTTTGCTTTTTTGCTAATTTGTAAATATTCTAAATAACACAATGTCTATACTTGTGTGTAAAGTATTTATTATTATAATTTTATTATTAAAAATGCCATATGAATTCATTCTAAATAAATGCTATAAAACATAATGTATTTTATTGTTGTCCGCTAAACCACCCATTAGGTCATTCCGTAAGACAAAGCGAACCGAGTAAGGTACGTGTCGAGTGAGCCTGTCTGTACGGAATCTGTTCCACGACAATACGTTAGCAGATTACTTCGTGAGGTTGCAAGCAACGTTCCGGACATCCGATTTCACACAGCTCCCCGTTCCGTATCGCAGGTTCAATCTGGTTTTCGGAATGACAAGCCCTATAATCAGCATACGTATATAAGAGTATAATAACAACTGACTTATAACGTTTGCATGTTTTTTAGCGGACACCAATAAATGTATTTATGAATAAATATAGCACAACGGATTGGTCGTATTATATAAAATCCGAAGAGGATGACACCTCATCAATCTCGCCAAAAGTTATGTAATGACATTACTTTATTCGGCGTCTTCCTTCTTACGCACCATAAAAATCTTACAGTTTTCTACTTCCTTGGTTTCGTTTTGTGGTTCTATGGAAAGGCTGTCGCTACTTATTTGCAGGATCTTGTTGGTTATGGTTTTGTCGGGAAGAATAAGCGTTAGTGTGTCGGCACTTTGCGAAAGTTCCCATGTACCCTCGGTGGTGCTAGCCTTCGTTGCATTTATGTATTTGCCGTCTTCACTGAAGTTGTAAGTTGTGAATTTATTCGACTCCCGCATCTTCTCATATACTTTTCTCATTAATGGCTCTGGTAAATTTTGTCCTCCAATGTACAACGAATCAAGTTGCCAAGTTCCATGTATCAGTTTTGCTGTTTTTTCATAGTTTTCCTGTGCCGAGCAAAACGATGCGGTAAATGCAAGCAGTATTATTATAATAAGGTGTTTTGTTTTCATAATGTCTGTTTTTATTCAATTCGGTGTAAAGTGTGTTCAATGTCGAGGTCGGCAAGCATGTCGGGCATACGGTTGTAGCTGGTGTCGGTAATGAAAATTTGTCCGAATTCGTCGCTCGAAACCATTTGTGAGATAACCTTTACGCGCTTGGGGTCGAGTTTGTCGAAGATGTCGTCGAGAAGCAGAATGGGCTTTTGTCCGACTTTGCGCCTCATATAGTCAAATTGCGCGAACTTCAGACTGATAAGGTAGGTTTTCTGCTGTCCTTGCGAACCGCACTGCCGTATGCTACTGTCGCCAAGAAGAAAAGTGAAATCGTCTCGATGCGAACCTCCTGTGGTATGGCTTGCTGCTCTGTCGCGGTCGCGGTGCGATGAGAGCAATTGTTCAAACGACATTTCGTGAAGTTCCGAGTCGTAAACCAGTTTCACTTCTTCGCGTCCGCCCGAAATCTGAGCATAGTATTTCTGGAATATCGGTATTATCTCATCAATGAACTGCTTGCGCTTTTCGTAAATCTTAGTTCCGTAGTCGGCAAGTTGCATATCCCAGATTTCAAATTCTGCATCGTTGACGGTAAAACCATCGTGTAGCTTGTGTAGCAATGTGTTGCGATGTTCGAGCGCTCGTTTGTACATGGCCAGGCTTTTCAGGTATATGCTGTCGAACTGGGAAATGATGGAGTCAACAAACTTGCGTCTGCTGTCGCTATCAAAGATGAGAATGGTGTCGGTAGGCGAGGAGAAAACTATGGGTATCAGTCCGATATGGTCAGTAAGCCGTTGGTATTCGGCTCCGTTTCGGCGGAATGACTTGTGTCGTTCCTCGCGGTGCAGTCCGCAGTATATTTTTTCCTGTTTGCCATCTATATAGTATTCTCCTTGAACAACATAGAAATCCTCGTCATTGCGTATGCACTGCCTGTCTTGCTGTGTAAAGTAGCTTTTGCACATCGAAAGGTGGTAGATGGCATCGAGGATATTGGTTTTGCCAACACCGTTGTCGCCGATTATGCAGTTGATGTTGCTGCAAAACTCCAACTCCTTTTCCTCGAAGCTTTTGAAATTTGCTAACGATATGTTTTTCAGGTGCATAGCTTATCTTTTTAGTTCTTTTTTCAGGAATTGACCTGTGTAACTTTCTTTGTGCTTTGCAATTTCTTCCGGTGTTCCACAGCAAAGTACGGTTCCGCCTTTTTCGCCACCTTCGGGACCCATGTCGATAATCCAGTCGGCACATTTTATGACATCCATGTTGTGCTCGATGATAATCATGCTGTTGCCTTTGTCAACCAAAGAGTTAAGCACTTTCATCAGCACTTGTATGTCCTCGAAGTGAAGTCCTGTGGTCGGTTCGTCAAGTATATACAAGGTTTTGCCAGTTTCACGACGCATAAGTTCGGTGGCTAGTTTCACACGCTGTGCTTCACCGCCTGACAAAGTTGTTGACGATTGTCCGAGAGTGATGTATCCAAGTCCTACCTGTTGTAAAATGAGCAACTTCTTGTAAATCTGCGGAATGTTTTCGAAAAACTCAACAGCCATGTTAATGGTCATGTTGAGGACATCGGCTATCGATTTTCCTTTGAACTTGACTTCAAGAGTTTCGCGGTTGTAACGTTTGCCTCCACAGGTTTCGCAGGGAACATAAACATCCGGTAGAAAGTTCATTTCGATGGTTCTAACGCCTGCGCCCTTGCATGTTTCGCAGCGTCCACCTGCAATGTTAAACGAGAATCGTCCCGACTTGTAGCCTCTAATCTTGGCTTCGGGCAAAGCAGCAAAAAGGTCGCGTATTTCGGTGAAAAGCCCTGTATATGTCATCGGATTTGAACGCGGTGTGCGACCTATCGGTGACTGGTCAACTGCAATAATCTTGTTGATGTTTTCAATGCCTTCGATTTTTGTGTATGGCAACGGACTTGTTTCTGCCCTGTAGAAATGCCTATTTAATATAGGTACGAGTGTTCCGTTTATAAGGCTTGATTTTCCACTTCCAGAAACGCCTGTCACACAAACCATTATGCCTGTCGGAAAACTTACATCTATGTTTTTCAGGTTGTTGCCCGTCGCTCCGATGATTTTTACGCATTTGTCCTTGTCGAACGGACGGCGTTCCTTGGGGACTTTAATTTTCAACGAACCGCTTATGTATTTGGCTGTCAACGTGTCGGCTTGTTGCATTTCGGCTGGAGTTCCTGCAAAAACAAGGTGTCCGCCCTTGCGACCTGCACCTGGACCTATGTCGATTACATAGTCGGCGTTTTCTATCATATCGCGGTCGTGTTCGACTACAATTACAGAATTGCCACGGTCGCGTAGTTCCTTGAGCGAATGAATGAGCTTCTGGTTGTCGCGTTGGTGCAGTCCGATGCTTGGTTCGTCGAGGATGTACAGAACATTTACTAGTCGAGAACCAATTTGTGTTGCAAGTCGTATGCGCTGCAATTCACCGCCCGAAAGACTTTCGGCAGGTCGGTTGAGCGACAAATAGTCGAGTCCGACATCAAGGAGGAATTTCAGCCTTGTTTTAACTTCCTTTACAATTTCACCTGCAATTTTCTGTTCCTTGTCCGACAGTTCTGCATTGTGGTTGTCGAAGAAGTTGTAAAGTTCTGGCAAATCCATGTTGACAAGTTCGGCGATATTCTTTCCAGCAAATTTGAAACACAAGGCTTCACGGTTCAGTCTTGCACCTCCGCATTTCGGACAGGTTACATATTTTGTGAACTTCGCGCTTTCCTTGTCTGAATCGTCGTCGCTATTGCTGTGCTTCATTCGGTTTATTACACCGTCAAAAGTCACGATGTAATTGGAATCTTCGCCAAGTGGTGTGTGCCTGAGGTTAAGATTTCCGTTGTAGCCATACAAAATGGTGTCGAGAATATCTTCTGGCAAATCCTTAATCGGTGTTTTCAACGAAAACTCAAGTTTTTCAGCCAGTGCATCAAGTGTCCAGAACAATACCGATTCCTTGCGTTTTCCAAGTGTTGTTATTGCGCCTTCGTTTATGGAAAGGTCTTTGTTCGGAATAAGCTTCTCGATGTCCACATCGATGATAGTTCCCAATCCATTGCATTTTGGGCATGCGCCCTGAGGCGAGTTGAACGAAAACGAGTGCGGAGCAGGTTCCTTGTACGAAATCCCGCTCGTGGGGCACATCAGGAAACGGCTGTAGAACGATGGCTTGTCGGAACCTTTCTCCAGTACCATTGTGATGCCTTTGCCTAGTTGCATTGCAAGTTCGATGGCTTTGCGCAACCTTTGGCTGTCGTCATCGCTTTTTACGGTGAACTTGTCAACCACAACTTCGATGAAATGGTTCTTGTACCTGTCGAGTTTCAGGTTGTACTCCACTTCGGTGATTTCACCATCGATGCGGGCCGTCATGTAGCCACGTCTGCGGATGTTTTCGAAAAGTTCCTTGTAGTGACCTTTACGCCCGTTTACGAGAGGGGCGAGAACATATATTGATTTTCCACCAAACTTTTCGGTTATGATGTCAACTATCTGATTATCGCTGTATTTCACCATCTTCTCGCCAGTGACATACGAATATGCCGTTGACGCACGTGCGAAAAGCAGACGCAGGTAGTCGTAGATTTCGGTTATTGTGCCGACCGTGGAACGAGGATTCTTTACGGTAGTCTTCTGTTCAATAGCGATAACTGGGCTAAGACCTGTAATCTGGTCAACATCGGGTCGCTCCATGCTACCGATGAATTGTCTTGCGTATGCCGAAAAGGTTTCCATGTAGCGGCGTTGCCCCTCGGCGTAGATTGTGTCGAATGCAAGCGACGACTTTCCGCATCCGCTAAGTCCTGTAACAACTGTCAGCTTATGTTGCGGAATGTCAACATCAAGGTTTTTGAGGTTGTGAATTCTTGCCCCCCTGACTTCAATCTTTTCGTCATCGTGTTTCATTGCTTGTTTGTTTTGCAAGGCCTTACACCTTTTTTCGGCAATTCGATTTCATATTCCTTCCTTGATTGGTTTGGCAATGTGTTGCTCCTTAACCACGGATTGAAGTGTTTAAGCATCTTGAGGTTAGAACCATTGTCAATAGCAAACTGCGTGAGGTCGCTTATTGTTGTGTCAATCTTGACGGTATAGGTTTCGATTTCGTCATACAAGTCCTTTTCGTCGAGGTCGAAGCCGTAGGTGCTTGGATTTTCCATCACAAGTTTGAGCGCGATAATGCGATAAACATATCTTGCTGTTTCGGCGTTGAGTAGCAAATCCCAGTAGCTGTCAACCTTTTGGCTCTCGATGCTTTTGCTCAGTCCGCCCATGCCCATGTTGTACGAAGCGGCAACCAAAGTCCAGCTTTTGAACTTCTTGTATGCATCCTTGAAATACTTACATGCGGCAACCACCGACTTGTGGTGGTTGTAGCGTTCGTCAATGTTTGAATCAATGCGCAAGCCGTACTCGTTGGCGGCTGACTTCATGAACTGCCAGAACCCCGTTGCACCTGCTGGACTAACAACATTGCTTAGTCCGCTTTCGGCAACGCAAAGGTATTTGAGGTCGTCGGGGATATTGTTTTCTTTCAGAACTTTTTCTATTTCTGGGAAATAGCGTTTAGCCTTTTTGAGGTAAGTTATTGTAGCCGAGTGGCGATACATATTCACAACAAGTTCATAGTCAAGAGCTTCGTAAACATCAAAGTTCTCAAGAGGAACGCGTTCTCCACAGAAAATGATTTCATCGGGAATGTATGGTTGCGATGATGTCGGAGATTGTGGGATTTCCTTACTGTGCTCCTGTTTTGTTGAATCATCGTCAGCCTTGAGCGACATGAGCCCGAATGTAAGCAAAACTCCAGCTGCTACACCGAGAGTAATAAATAGAGGTATCTTGATTTTATCTGTCATTTCTGTTTAGTTACTTTAGTGTTTATGTACAGCAGTGCAAACATTACCACAGGATAAATAGCGAAACAGTAAACAATGCTGTAGCTTATTCCTGGGATATATATCAGCACATTTGCTAGACCGACACCGATAAGGTTAATGGCTATAAGTACAGCTGCGACTTTTCTGGTTGTAAGTCCACGATAGTATAGGTAGTGTGTTGTGTGGTCGCGACCGCCTACGAATGGCGAGTGTCCTTTTAGCAATCTGTTGATTGTTACTGTTGTGGTATCTGATAGTGGAACAATGAAAGCCAATGCCACCATTATGAATTGCTTGGCGTTGAATGCGTAGTTCATTTCTCCAGTTATCTGCATTCCGTTCCAGAAGTATTTAATTCCGATATAGGCAAGTAGAATTCCAAGGAACTGGCTTCCGTTATCGCCCATGTACATTTTGGCAGGAGCCCAGTTGTAGAGCAAAAATCCTAGCAAAGCACCACTTACAGTAACCATTATCATGGTGTCGAGGTTGATTGTGCCTGAAATTATCTGCAATATTGCGCATGGAAGTATTATTGTTAGGCTTATTGAGCTTGTGATTGCGTCCATATTGTCGAGCATGTTTATGGAATTCATTATACCCACAACCCAAAGCACTGTGATTGTGTAGTTTATCCATTCCACTGGTGAAATCTCAATAACAACGCCAGTTTTTATAAGAACAAATGCGCAAACAAACTGCACGATGAACTTGAATAGTGGAGGTGTGTTAAGCAGGTCGTCGGCAAGTCCCATGAAGAACGAAATGCCAACAGTAATCATCAATGCTATGAAAGTGTTGGTATCGTCAGGGGTATTAAGCGGAGAAAAAAAGTATATTAGACTGCATAGTAGGAATACGGAATAAAAGAGTATGCCACCGTAAATTGGTTTGCTCTGCGAACTAAACCTTTCAGTATTGCCATTTGTCTTCTTTGTGAGGAAATTGAACGTTCCTTTTATAAAAAAAGAACCTAAAAGTGCAGAAAAGGCCGTTGCAACAATCGCACTAGCTAATATAATCCATTCCATAACCTAATTCTTTTTTTTGCCGAATAATCTTTTGAAGAAACTTGTTTTTTCTTTCTTTCCACTTCCATCATCGTCCTCGTCGGTACTATAACCGTAACCATATCCGTAGCCATAACCATGACCGTAGCCATAACCGTAACCATATCCTCGACCATAACCGTAACCGTATTTCCCATAATGCGAACCATACCTGCTGTAATGATACCCAGAATGTTTGCTTACAGGAAGTCCATTAAGAACCATAGAGATGTTCTTTACATTATGCTCTTCAACAATTCCATTTATATACTCAATGTATCCCTTAACGCTTATGCCAGAACGCATGATATAGAAGAAATTATCAACATATTTAGATAGCGTTATTGCATCGTGAATAATGCCAAGTGGTGGCGTATCAAGGATTACAATATCGTATGCCGCACGTACCTCATCAATAAAGGCATCAATGTTTTTACCAATAAGTAATTCTGCTGCGATAGGTGTTACTGGACCGCTTGTTATGACATCCAAATTTTCAATTACATCTTTGTGTACACATTCCTGCCATGGTTTCCTGTTGGTAAGTATTGATGAAACACCGACCTCATTGTCCAAGGTCAAACATTTATCGAGACGAGGTTTACGTAGATCGAAATCTATTAAAAGAACCTTTTTGCCCGACATAGCATAAATATCAGCCGTGTTGATGGCAATAAATGTCTTACCCTCGCCAGGAACCGTCGATGTCGTTAATATTACCCTGCACTTCGATTCGAGCGGATAATAATCGAGGTTAGTTCTTATCTTGCGGAAGTTTTCAGTTATATGCGATCGAGCATTCTTGTGTACAACTGCTTGAGAAAACTCGTTTTTGTGTCTGCTTGTCACGACTTCACCAATTACAGGAATGTCTGTGTATTTGCTAATGTCGTTGCTTGTAAGTATCTTATTGTAAAACAAGTATCTTGCAAGAAGGAATAGAATCGAAAGAACAAGTGCCAACAACACTGCCATCGTCATTGTCTTCGATAAAATAGGTGATATTGCAGAACCAGGCACACTTGCTTTCTCAAGTACAAGGTTTGTGCTGACATATCCCGACTGGGATATAAGAATTTCTATCTTTCTGTCAAGCAACTTCGAATAATGGGATTCGTTTACAGAATATATCCTCTGAAGTTTAGAATATTCAAGTTCATCGTAGTTTGCCTTTTCTAGTATTCCACTGCGAATATCATCTTGCTTTTTTTCGCAGTTTGCCTTCTGCTTTTCAAGACGAACTATTGTGCTCCCAATGAAGTCAATTATTGTTTCCTTTTTAGATTCTATTTGCTTGTCAATAACAACAATCTTATGGTTATTTTCGGTAACTTCAAACAGCATTGATTCACGTTTAGACATCAAGTCTTGCAAAGATTTCAGCATTGACGAGAGAAAAGCATTCGACGATTGTCCCGACATAAGAGCCATCATCTCGTACATATTTATGTCAGGATTAGTGTTAACCTGCTCCTTTACTTCATTCAAAGTTTCAATTTCGTAGTCAATCTCGCCAATGCGCTGTTCTAGGTTTGCAATTCTAGTTTCAGCAAGACCATTCTTACGCGACTTTACCTCATCATTTGTTATGCCATTTGCAAGACGAAACTGCTGAAGCTGACCCTCAATGGTTGAAAGTTCATCAACCATATTGTCCATTTGCTCATCAATATATGCGATGGTAGCCATGGAACTTTCGCGACTTTTCATTACATCAAACTCGATGAACTGTTCGGCGATTGAGTTCACAATATCTGCAGATTTCCTTGCATTGAAGCAATCGTACGTTATCTTTATTGTCCCTGCATTGTTATTTAATGCTTCAATGACAAGTCCTTTTGAAATGTCACGTAAAATCTTTCGTTCGCTGTTTATTACGAAATAATATTTGTCCTTTATGCTGCTCCTTTCTGTATATGTCGGAGCGGAAAGGGTTAAAGTGGCGCCTTCCTGTATTTGAGTCGGCTGATTGAATGGCACATTGTGCGTAACACCGTCTTTCCCGATAGAAATGTCGTATGATTTATCATCTTTATTAAGTTCGTAATATATAGGCTTGTCGTATATTCCGTTTTCCGTAAATTCGTAGTCAACCATGAACGGCATAGAACCGTAGTTTTCGGTATTGAGGAAAGCGCCTTCGGTATAGAAACTAATGTTGAGAGGTAAATTTTTTATGACAGTCTTCAAGAATTCCTCGGAACGCATAATCTCTATGGTAGGATCCATCTTTACGCCCGAACTTATACCTAAAATTTCGTTTGTCTTATTTTCTTTCTTTATCTGTATAATCGAAGACGAACTGTAAATCGGTTGTGTATATCTATAATACAGATAACCTCCTGTAATCGCCAAGGCAAAGAATATTATGACTACGATTATATTTTTCCTCAGGACTGTCAGAAAGGTTTCGAGTTCGAAATCCTGATTTAGGGTTGGAATCTTATTTTCTTTTTTCTTCATTGTTTATTTAAAGTAGCCTTTTACTGTAATAATAACTCCATATACCGACAACAATGTGGTTACTAATGTCAAGT
>JAFZLK010000045.1 GCA_017551515.1 Bacteroidales bacterium
ATGGATTGGCAGTACGCTACAAGATTTGGCGGGAAAAATATAGAAGAGACTTTTGGCATAACTCCTCTTAACTATCCGCATCACCTTGAAATTGATGCAGAAGGCAACGCATATGTATTTGGAACATTTGGGGCTCTCGCTTCATTCTATAACTATCCCAATGGAGAACTTTTTCAAACATGGGATATTGACGACAATTGCAGTGGTACATTTGTCGCAAAATTTGATTGCAATGGGAATGTAGTATGGCACAAGGCTATAGCACGAGAAACTAACAGAAGCCACGAAGCGCAATATATGGTTCTGAAGGACAACCACATTTATCTACAAGGAACAGTTAGAATGCCAACACACGAATGCTCTTTATGGTTTCTTGACACACTTGTTTATGGCAATATTATGATCAATCATCTAGATGAACAAGTTTTTCCTTGGATTCCAAACAACTACTATACATATATTATGGAACTCGACTTGGATGGAAATATCATTGACTATAATCTTTTTTCACTGTACAAGGAAGATATGTGTTACAATGGAGAATGGTTGGGAAAGAGAACATATTATTTGTTTGATAATGCAGGAGTTATAGACAAACCTGTTCCATTTGCAATCGACAATCGACACAACTATTATATGCTCTCAAAAATGAAATGTGATGGTTTAAATGACAGCCTTGGCAACATTATACCGCAGAAAATGTTATTCAAACACAATGGCGAAGATATTACCGACACCATAATGCCAGAAGACAATAAGTATGTTTACCGTATATTAAAATTTGACCAAGGTTTCAACTTGCAGTACACAAAACCATTAGTTGTAAATATAAGCGACACAAACTACATAGGTCTTGATATGTTCTTTAACGATATGTCTTGTGATACGGAGGGTAATATTTATATATCGGGGCATGCCGTATTGGCTTATCCCGACAATGTAGTGCCATCAACCCCTGTTGACTTGGAGTTGAACAACGGCAATCATATATATTTTCACAGTACAACATCTACGGGAACAACATGTCAAGGTTTTGTAATGAAACTTAATAGTAATGGTGATATATTATGGATTGAACACTCAAAAAATTATGGGGAATATTCTATATGTGATTTTTATTCGCTTTTACTCGATGAAGATTCAGATAATATATATATGACTGGAACAGCCTTTCCTGTAGCACCTCTTTTTCCTGGAAACTTTACTATTTTGGGAAATAATGATACTGTTTTTAACAACTATAACGGTGAATTTTCAATGTTCATTAAAAACACATATATCATTGTTTGCTATGATACAGATGGTAATTACAAATGGTATAGTTGCCCTAATACATACGGGTGTGAAATTGGCGGTCTTGCAAAATACAACAACAAGCTATATGCAGCAACAGGATGGTCAAACTATGGACTTATTTGCGGTGATTCCATATATATGCCAAGTATGCAACTGCCAGACGGAACACCTGGTGTAAGTATTAATGGATATGGTATTTGCAAATGGGACCAGCAGGGAAATATGATAGGTGTAAAACAAATATACTGTAAGGCGCAGGACAAAACTTTTCCTCACGACACGCGTATAAATTCCTTAGGTGAAATATACACGGCTGGAAGATTCGACAACTTTATGGCATTTGGCGAGGATACCATAAGAGAGCAATGGGGTAGCGATATGTTCATTGCCAAGTTCGGTCTGCCTTGCCCAACCTACATTTACGATACCGCTACCTTTTGCTATGGCGAGGTAGTGCAGGGTGTAACCCTTACCGCTTCGGGCGATTACACATTCACATATCCTGAGGGTGCACAGGAGTTTGATAGCATTGTGCTAGTTCACGCCACTGTACTGCCACCGCTCACTATCGGGCTTAGCGATACTACCGTATGTACAGCCCAGCAGTTCTATCTGGATGCCTGTGGCGATTTCGATTCCTACCTATGGAGCACAGGCGGTACAGGTTGCACCGAAATGCTTCAGTTCGACAATGCCTGTACGCAGAGCGTCACGCTCACCGTCACCCGTGGCGAGTGTTCCGCCAGCAAGACCATCAGCATCACCGCGCAGGTCTGCGATGGCATAACCGAACCAGTTACCACGGCAATGTCGCTCTACCCGAACCCCGCCAGCGATATGGTCACCATCTTCGGTGATGGCTTCGTCAGCGCCACCGTCATCGACCTTGCAGGTCGCACCCTTCTCCGCACCACCGCAATGCAAATCGACATCAGCGGTCTCCGCCCCGGCGAGTATGTGGTAAAGGTGGAAAGGATAAACGGCGAAACGGAAGAATTGAAACTGGTGAAGGAATAAAGGGGATTGACGATTTTGGATTTTAGATTTACGATTTGACAAGATGCAAAGGGATTTTCGATTTGTTCTCTCTAGGTCATGCTGAACTGCTTCCTGAGCCTGTCGAAGGACAGCATCTGCTAACGATGTAAATAGATTGACGATTGACGAATTTTAAAGAGGAGACATTAAAACGATGAATTTATAGAACACACCTACAATTCACTGCCGATGAAAAAATTAGTTCTCATATTCATAGCATTTTCCTGCCTTGCGTTTGGCGGTTGCAAAATATACATCTTGACGGCAGAATGGGAAAAAGTAGAAAACTACAAGATGAGTCCCAACAAAAAGCCATCAGAAATACTAAATGAATATCTTGGCGATAAGGGATTTGTTGTTGACCCACACAAAAAATATTGCATAGACATTTTTGACCCGTATTGCGGAGTTAGGTACAGAACTATTCCATATCTAAAAAGACTATACAACGAAACAAGAGATGAATACGAATGGGTTGCCGTAACAAACTATAGTCCTAAGCAAGTTGCGCACGGTCTTGATGTTCAGATAGAAAACAAATGCACAAAGAAATCAGGACTTGATCCGGAAAAATACCGCAAACAAATAACTCTTGAATATCCTATGTACGACAGCATAGTAGGACTAAGGTCATCGCTACGCAATTTGTTCCACGCCAACAATCCGCCAACAGACCATTCGTCTATGCTGGTAATAATAGTAAACGATTCCATTATACGAATAACCACATCAGAAGAACCGATTGTCAATGAAGAAAGGTACATCGCTTTCAAAAATTATCTCGATTCGGTAGCAACCGCATCAAACAAATTCAAACAACATTAAACTATTTCAAACCATTTCAAACAACCAGAAACTTAGAAACGGCGTCAGCCACAGAAACTTAGAAACGGGCGCAAGCCCATAGAACGGCGAAGCCCTCAACGAAGTTAAACTTAGAAACCATGAAAAACTTAACACTATTCATTTCATTCATTCTCTCAGCATTCTGCACCTTCTCGCAGAACATTACCGGCACGGTTGTCGATAGCGAGACCAAGCAACCGCTGATGTACGCAAATATCTCTGTGAAGGGCAAAAGCATTGGTGCGATTACCGATTCTATCGGGCATTTTGAGATTTTGCGCAAAAACCTGTCGAAGTCCGATACGCTAGTATTTTCGTATCTCGGTTATTTGGTGAAACCGCTTTCTGCAAAAGATTTCCTTGACGGAAAGACAACAGTTTGCGAACTATCGCCCTTTGCTGAAACTTTGCAGAATGTAGATGTGTATCCGTTCTCATACTGCCAGATAGCACACAAGTACGATTCCATAATTCGGATTAGCAGGAACTTGCCGCCATTCAACACAACATCCGTTTTCAGACAATTAGTTGTTGAAAACGACACAATACGTAGCATTTACGAAGTAACACTGTTAACATATAACAATTACAGCGAAATCGTTTTCCAATGCAAGATTATTGGCGAAAAGTCGTATTCGTGCAACAATTCAGGAGGAAGGTTCCCACCAAATATAATCTATGTTGCGAAACATCTTGATTTGAACATAGGGAAACACTTGCTGAAGGAAAAGAACTGCGACAAATACAACTACGAAATTGCCGAGCGTTTTGGCAAGGACACCATAGGCGTAGTTGTAACACCGATGAAAAAGTTGCAGGAAAATCGTTTCGACTATGCACAGATAGTATTCGACACGGTTCGTGGCATTCCGCTTTCATATTCAAGTCGTAGTAAGCAAAATATTGTGTCTTCTAAAGCAAAATACAGGTTTTTTGACTGCTACGAGACCGACCACAGCCAGTATGCGTATGTGGGCAACCGTCTGCTTATGCGTTTTTCGAGTGTACTTGAAGACCAGCACTACAAGGTAGGCAAGCGGGTTGTACACAGGCAGACATACTGCACCTACGAAAATGTATCGTTCAATTTCGACAATGTTGTACGACTTGAAGAAAGCGAATGTTACAATCACATGGACGCTTCCAGTGCCAAATATTTTGATGGTAATGACTGCGACAGATGGGCTGGTTTGTCGCTGGACGAACTAAGGAATTCGTTTTGGATAAAACCGAGGATAATAGGGAAAGAATAAAGGGGATTGACGATTTACGATTTTGGATTGACGATTGACGAATTTTTGAAAAAACATTGTATATTTGTCGAATTATTAACTTAAAAATTATTTAGTATGAAAATTTTTAACTACCAATGGGCGTCTTCCCACAAAGTACTTTATTACTGCTACAGTACAGTTATGGCAGCACTTATATTTATGGTCAGCAAAGTTTTAATTGATTCTCTTTTTGAATGGGCGATAGTAATTCCAACGACAGTAAAAGAATGGGTAGTCCTTTTCATATCATCCATTCCGCTTGGATTCGCACTGACATACTTCAATTACCTTACAATGAAAAAGAATTTCAACAGAGGAAAGAAACAATAGACAAGGATTCGCGAAAGATAAAAACTGAAAGGTGGAGAAATCCACCTTTTCGATTATTATATGTTCAAATCGTAGAGGGGAATGAGGAACTGCTGTTTTTTTGTGGATTACATTGAAAATTGATTTAACTTTGTGCCAGTCGATTTATAATCGTGCTTTAATGCCATTTGCTACAATACAATTAAATTCAGAATAGAAAATGAATATAGACGATACAAAAGGACTGATAAAGCGAGAAGAAAATAACGGTTCGTTGAATAAACACTCAAACTCTAATCTAATAGAACAAACGGCAGACAAACTGTTTGACGGAGTTTCAAGTATAATCAATAAAGCGAAAAGTGGTGTTGCAATATATGTCAATGCACAGTCGAGTATGATGTTTTGGCAGGTAGGCAAATATATTACGAGTGAACTTAAATATGAGAATTATTCTGCATACGGAAAGAAAATTCTTGCGACACTGTCGCAAAGATTGACAGCACAATTCGGCAAGGGCTATTCTTATTCCGCATTGACAAGGATGATGAAGGTAGCCACTGTGTATCAAGATGAAAAAATGTTTGCGGCACTGTCGCAAACATTGACTTGGACTCATTTTTTGGAACTAATTACAATAGAAGACAGCACAAAAAGATTGTTCTATCAGCAAATGGGAATAGCCGAACATTGGAGTTCGCGCCAACTGCGTGACAAGCAAGATGAAATGGCATACGAGCGTTCCTTGATAGCGGCAAAGCCGGATGATGAGATAATAAGGACTTTGGAAAATATAACTCCACAAAATATAGAACCGGATGTCATTCTTAAAAATTCGTATGTATTGGATTTTCTCGGACTTAACGGTTACTATTCGGAAGATGAACTTGAGGATGCAATTGCAAAACAACTTGAAGCATTTATTTTGGAACTGGGACAAGGATTTGCTTTTCTCGAAAGGCAGAAGCGATTCACTATAGACGGAACCGATTATTATTTGGATTTGCTATTTTATCATAGAAAGTTGAAATGTCTGGTGGCGATAGATTTGAAACTTGGGAAATTCAAGCCACAGTATAAAGGGCAGATGGAACTTTACTTAAAGTACTTGCAGAAATATGATATGCAGCCAGACGAGAATCCCCCAATCGGTTTGCTTCTGTGCAGCGAAGGAAATACAGAACACATCGAACTGCTTATGTTGAATGAAGACTATATTAAAGTTGCCCAATATATAACATATCTTCCTGACAAGCAATGGTTTATTGATAAACTAAATCGTTCTATACTAATAGCAAAAGAATCTAAATAACAATACTGGATTTCGAATAACAAATTACAGGCAGTCGGCAACTTGTCGGCTGTTTTTGAATATGCGAATCATCAAACAATTTCAAAAATTCAATCAGAATTTCACATATATGTTAAATATAAAAATTACCTTTGCAGTATAGAAAATATGAAAAAGTCAGCAGACAATATTAAGATTTATTCGGCGGTTCTTCAAGAGGCGCATAATTCCATCACACTGGAGGAACGCGCTGCTTTTGAATTGAATTTCAGCATTTCGGAAAAGATATATCAAATTCTCCAGAGCAAAGGAATGACCAAAAGAGACCTTGCAAAACTGACGGGCAAAAAAGAGTCTGAAGTATCGCGGTGGTTTTCCTTCGGACATAATTTCACTTTCAAGACCGTGTCACTTATACAACAGGCGCTTGGTGTTCCTATCGTCGAGGTTGTCCAATAGCAATTTATCGACAATGAAAAATTAGAAAAATTATGGTAACATTTAGTTTTAGACAATTTGGCGAGAACTTGGGGACACGGCAACTCGGAGAAATCGCGAGAAAAAAATTGATGCCAATGCTTGACGGAAAGGAAAAAGTCATCCTTGATTTTACAGGAATTGATGTCGTTTCAAACTCATTTGCCGACGAATGTATTGCCAAACTGCTTATCGAAATGCCATTGGAAACGCTAAAAGAACGCACAACATTCAAAGGTCTCACTTCTATGGCGGAAATTTGTGTCCTTACCGCAATAAAAAGGCGTTACGCAGCAATGCACTCTGCATAGTTTTTGAGTTTTGTCCGCTAATTATGACGAAATTATTGATTTGTTTTGCGTAAAAGACAAACAAAACTGCAGCAAAAATTCTTTCCATTCCACAAAAATACAGGTATAAAACCCTGTATTACAACAACATACAACCAAACAAAAAAAACACACGAAACACATTATTTTAACTACAAATAATTATATTTGTTTCGTAGAAAGTATTATTAACTAAATTGAATATCATGAGAGCAAAATTCTTTTTTATTGCAACAATGTCGTTGCTTGGTGCATTCTCCGCTATGCTTTTGACTACAGGATGCCAGAAACAAAAATCGTGTGAATCAGCATTTTCCAATGACGGGCGTATAGTTCGTGGTTTTCTGCAAAAATTGGACGAACCGTACAAATCGGACGACACATTTGTCTTGGAAGGTTACAAAATTACCGCACATTTTACCGATGTTGACGGAAATATATTTTACTTGGCAGGGAAAGTTCCCAAAGGGATAAATTCCAATACTCCTGTCAGTGTGATTTTGGCGGAAGTTGAAAACTACGATAATCTTTACCACAACAAGAAGATGATTTATACATTGTCTTGTGTTAGCGAAGATTGATAGTCATAAACAATTTCAAACAAAAAACGGAATCAGATGCTGCCCTTCGACTTCGCTTTTATAGCGGCTCAGGGAGCAGTTCAGTATGACATTCCGTTTTTTTGAATTTTTGAAAAAACATTGTATATTTGTCAAATTATTAACTTAAATATTATGGCAAAGAAGTTTTTATATTTCATCATTTTGTGGATTTTCACATTCCCATTTGTTGGATATGCTTATGTATTAACACATTTCGAAAATGGAATCTATACCATTGAAAAACTTAAAGGCGATGCTATTATGTCGCTGATAACGTCGTTCCTAATATCATTCGGACTTGTTGTATCACTTGCTATCAGTCAAAGGCAAAAGAATAAAGAAAACAAAGAACAATAGGAAATCTATATTGTACAGACGCAAAATTTTGCGTATCAACTAGAAACGGGACGGTTTGAAACCGCCCCCCTACTTAGAAACATTTTAATTTTTTGAATCATTGAATTTTTCATTACCTTTGCAGAAAATATATTGATTATGTTAACTCAGCGGACAAAACAAATGTTGCCATTGCTTCGGGAAAGTCTTTCCAAGCAGGATGCAATTGCACGGGCATGGTTGTTCGGGTCGTGTTCGAGGGGAGAGGAACAGCCCGACAGTGATGTCGATTTGCTTGTCCAATACATTGACAGTGACCACATTTCGTTAATGACTATTTGCAGGATAAAGCGCGATATTGAAAAAAGCATAAACCGTAATGTGGATTTGGTCGAGGACGGTTGTCTTATGCCGTTTGCCAAGGAAAGTGCAAATCAAGATAAAATACTGATATATGAGAGAGCAAATTAGGGACAAGGAAAGGTTGAAACACATCCTTGACACATGCGATATTCTATTGGCTAATAAGGATTTGTGCCCTCATGAGGAGGTTGAGGCAGACCCGATTAGGTATTTTGGATTTGTAAAGCATGTCGAAATAATAGGCGAAGCCGTGTATATGCTTTCAAAGGAACTAAAGGAAGCGCATAGCGAGGTGGAGTGGGATGTGATTGAGGCAATGAGGCATGTGCTTGTTCACGGGTACTATAAAATCCGTCCTGTTCAATTGTGGCAAACTATTGACGAAGATATTGTTGCACTCCAACCAATTATTGAAAGAATTTACAACGAGATAGAATAAATCGAAAATTTCACACCGCATAGACAAAACAACATCAAACAATCTTAAACAACTTGAAACAACATCAAACCATACAGACTTAAAACTTGCGTATCAACTAGTACGGGACGGTTTGAAACCGACCCCTACCTTAAAACTTAAATATCATGAAATACTTCATTAAATGTTGGAAGCAATATGCCGACTTTAAGGGCAGGGCAAGAAGAAAGGAATACTGGATGTTCCTGTTGTTTAATTACATCATATCCTTTATTCTAGGGACGATTTATTACATTGGAGTTATGTTCCAGGCATTCGCAAAATTTTCAAGCGGAGAAATGCACAATATGGCATTCAACGGTCTGTATTTTGGATCAGGATGGGTACTTGTAATTTTCTGCATTATGATGGCGTATGGTCTTGTCGTATTGCTACCTACGCTTGCTGTAATGGTGCGTCGTTTGCACGACATCGGCAGAAAGGGTACTTGGCTTTTCCTACTACTCGTTCCAATACCGTTGTATGTAATAATGTGGTTCAATATATTCACACTTTGGGTTGTGTTAACGGTAGGAATCCTGATGCTCATTTACAGTCTTGTAATCACGATTCTATACATTGTTCTCGGCTGCATTGATGGACAGAAAGGCGAAAACCAGTATGGTCCGAATCCAAAGGAAATGGAAGATGCGGAAAAGAGAAAGGAATTGGGATATTAGAGCGAATTTTGGGACAACATCAAACTATTTCAAACAACATTTGTCGGTATCATTTCTGTGGGTGTCGTTGCGAGCAAACACACCACTACAAATGAACCATCAAACTACTTCAAACCCATAAACAACTTCAAACAACTTCAAACTTAGAAACAACTTATCATCATTCGTTTATCACCGCATACATTCTAAATGTAACCTTATCATCGTCAATCGAATCCAATATTTTGCCGTCCTTCACATATTTACCATCGGATGTGATTTCAGCATAACCATCAACAAACGACTTGGCAAACCATTTCTGCTTCAATAATTCGGCATACTGCTCGGACGAGAGCATATAATATTCCAACTTTGCGCCCTTGTATCGCGTTGACTTGATGTAATTTTGTCGGTACATAACAGCAGCAGCACGGAAATCCATATAAATTCTGCATTGCTTCAAAGAAAATCCGACAACAGGAGACTCGTCAATACGAATATAATTATCAATTTTCCACCAATCCTCTCCATTAACGCTTTTCCATACAGCCGAATCGATAATGGTTTCGGAAACCGAACCTGCATATATTTCCGGTTTATTCTTAAAATGCCACTGCATTTCTCTCCAGCCAAGATTTGTCATCGGACTTTTGTCAACATAAATCACCTTGCCTGCAACTTCACACTTTTTACCGTTTGGCGGAAAATTGCCACCAGCAAATACCACTGTGAAACAAACCACAAATAGACCGAGCAGCAAAAATAATTTTTTCATAACAAATAACGTTTATACATACAGAACACAAACGAATAACATACGAAATTATTGTGTTGGGAGAAATTGTTTTTATGACTTTATTATTTCATCAACATATTTTAGAACTTTTTCCTTCTTTTTTTCAAACCTGGATTTTCTTCGGTCAACATCTTTAATATTGACTGTTTTTCTCATATCACCAATGTTTTCACAAATCTCAGTTATAAAACTACTACACGGATAAGAATGGTAGGTTTCTGTATAATATAGAGGATAATCCGGATCCATTGGATTTTCTTGTGTCCAAACCTCTTCGTGTGTAGTATTGCACGATTCCTTGATTTTTTCGTCAGTGGACTTGCATTTGTCATACAGCCCATCAAAGCAATCAAAATTATCGTAGGTTGCCGATTTGTATGCATCCGAATTCAGTTGGACATATTCTTGAAATTCTGCCCATATTATTTCGTATTCTATACATTCAAATTCATATTCTTGCTTACAAGAACAGAAAGGGAGCAAAAAAATGACGAACAAGATTTTCACGAAACATCTAACTTTCATAATTATTTATTTTTGATCAAACAAAGATTCTTTATCGCTCCAAATGTAACCAAAATACATATATTGTTGTATTAACATTTTGCAAAAAATAACCTAAAAAAAAACTAAATTCGTTGAACATTGACACTCTCAAGGCATTGTGGTGCAACAAAACCATTTCAAACAACATCAAACAATTTCGAACTTAGAAACAGCGAAGCGAGAAACTTTTATCCTTTTCCACACATTGACATTTGAAAATATTATCTAATTTTGCAACAAATACAAGAATATGGATCCAAGGATTTCAAAAACGATAGCGGAATACTTTAAAACCCAGCCGGTTGAAAAGGCATGGATTTTCGGTTCGTATGCTCGTGGCGAGGAAACTCCGCAGAGCGACATTGATATTCTTGTGGTATTCGACCAAAATAACGGAAAAGGTGTCAGTCTGTTCAAGCACATTGGAATCGCCTTGGATTTGGAGGACATTTTGGGTAAAAAGGTCGATTTGATTACCGACGGAACACTGTTGCCTTTTGCACAGGAATCTGCTCAACACGACAAAATTCTTATTTATGAGAGAGCAAATTAAAGACAAGGGAAGACTCGAACACATACTTGAATGTATCAACAACATATTTGAGTTTTCAAGTGGCAAGACTTTCGAGCAGATAGAACAAGACAAAATGTGCTACTACGCCATTGTTTACCAGTTGGTTGTCATAGGGGAAGCATCCAATATGCTCACAAAGGATTTTCGCGACACTCACCCGTTAACTCCTTGGCGTGAAATTATCAGTATGCGCAATTTTATCGTCCACGGCTATAATATTGTTGACAAACAGGAGGTTTTCCATGTAATAGAAAATGACCTGATGCCACTAAAAGATAACATTTTAGCATACTTAAAAGAAATTGATGACGAAATGTAGATTACTTTTCCCCACAATGGCGGAAATTTGTGTCCTTACCGCAATAAAAAGACATTACGCAGCAATGCACTCTGCATAGTTTTTGAGTTTTGTCCGCTAATTATGACGAAATTATTGATTTGTTTTGCGTAAAAAACAAACAAAACTGCAGCAAAAATTCTTTCCATTCCGCAAAAATACAGGTGTAAAGCCCTGTATTACAACAACATACAACCAAACAAAAAAAACACACGAAACACATTATTTTAACTACAAATAGTTATATTTGTTTCGTAAAAAGTATTATTAACTAAAAACTGAATATTATGGATAATGAGAAGTCGAAATTTTCGTTCTGGAAAACTTTAATGACAGCAATACTTGTCGGTTGGCCGTGGATGTATATGGTAATGCAAGCATATCGCGCATTATCGGCAGATGGAGTGTACGAACTGACCGCCAGAGAATTGGCAAACATCCACATTCCTGCCATCATAGGTAGCATTTTGATGGGTGTATTAATGCATTTGTACATCAAGAGGAAAGAAAAAAGAAACCAATAGAAAATCTAAACAACAAAAAAACGGAATCAGATCCTGCCCTTCGACTTCGCTTTTAGAGCGGCTCAGGGAGCAGTTCAGGATGACATTCCGTTTTTTTATCATCAAACCATTTTAAACAACATCAAACAACTTAAAACTTAGAAACCCAGAAACATAAAAACGCCGAAGACATAGAACGGTGTAGCCCTCAACGAAGTTAAACTTATAAGTTGCGTGTATTAAAATAAAACATTATTTTTGTGGCGTAATTGCAAAATTGAAAAGTGATGACCTTTGACAAGGTAATTGAAGATGGACGATTGTGGGCGGTGCATTATGACAATGACAAAGAAAATGCGCTGCAAAAACTCATGTCGCAATGGAGCGATGCAGGTTGGCTCGCCGATTTCTTTACACAAAATATCGACGATTTGATTTCGTATTTCAGAATCACCAACATCGAGGATGCAATTTATCAAACTATGGAAGATAGGGACGAATTGGCATGTATCATAATGGACATTTCGCCGGATGCCAATCTTGACCAATTTTTTCGTCCGCTTGACAACAACCGCGCAAGTGAAATGCTGCTCGGAAAAGAAAAAGGGCGACCACACCATAAAAGTTGGTTGAGATTGTACGCCATAAAACTTGCTGTCGGCATATATATCATCACTGGAGGTGCAATAAAACTGACTCGCACAATGCAGGAAAGGGAGCACACTTTACAGGAATTGGAGAGAATGGAAAAAGTAAGGAACTTTCTTATCAGAGAAGGAGTCTTTGATGAAAATAGTTTTGTTGATTATCAAAAGGAGATCGAACTATGACAAGAGAAGAAGCCATCGCTCGTTTGAGCCGTTACCAGTCGCCCACGCCATCGACGTGGCACAAAGAAGAAGAACGCCGTCGCCAAGCCAAAGCCGATGGTTGGCTACAATATTCACGGAAAATAGCAATTAAGATTGCGCTTGCCATGAAACAGCAGAACCTTTCTAGACAGGATGTTGCCGAAAGGATGGGCTGTTCGCCACAATATGTTTCAAGACTTTTGAAAGGCGAAGAAAACTTGTCGCTCGAAACCATCTATAAATTGGAAAAAGCCTTGAACATATCCATACTGCAATACGAATTTGCATAAAAACGCATTGACTTGGCTGCAAACAAAATAATAACAATTTGTCTGTTTCTTGGACTGCTGTTTTCAAGTTGCTCCTCATTGATGTTCAGCCTAATGGGCATAAAACAGCCTGCCGAGTGCGATTTGGAAGAAATAATAGCATACTCCGATAAATTTGGAATCCCAGCCAACTCATCATATTTCTTGGACACAACCTACTTGTATGATTTACTACACTTTGGAAATAACGACACCATACTTCGGAATAACCTTATGCAACCGCTACAAATCAGGTTCTACCATAAGACCGACACACTATTGTCGTTGCATTTGAACTGCACGGCAGGTGGTTTCCCGAATCTGAAATGGAACAAGCGCGGACAACTTGACACAATTCCGCCAAAATTTTCGGTAAGCATCGATACTTGCCTGCTGTTTAGCAAGGATTTGAAATACTTAATTCCAATAGGCGACAACCATAACACAGACAAGGACTACACCACCGCCGACTACAACATCATTTTGTTCTGGTCGGTATTTATGAATCGTCAAAGCAAGATTCTAATAAGAGAAATCCAAAACTACCAAAAACGTTTCCCAGACAAAAAAATTTCAATCTTATATGTGAATACCGATAATGTTTACAATAGGCTGGCGAAATAGAGTGACAACGAATTACGTTTAGAATTGAATTTATAAATCATTGAATAAAAAAGAAGACTATGGAAAAGAAAGAACTAAGAAAACAAATAAAGGATCTAAAGAAGCAGCATACTACAGAACAACTTGACATTCAGTCGAAAGCAATAATGGCAAAGGTAGAATCGCATCCCGATTTCATCAAGGCGGGAAAAGTTATGCTATACTACTCGCTTCCCGACGAAGTACAGACCGCAGATTTCATTGCCAAGTGGCGCAGTAAGAAGCAGATAATACTTCCCACAGTAGTTGGCGACGACATTGTTCCCGTAAAACTCGACGACAGCACAACCTTCGCTAAAGGCGATTTCGACATACAAGAGCCACAGTCCGAACAATATACAGGCGGATACGATTTGATAATTGTTCCAGGCGTAGCCTTCGACAGAAACGGCAATCGTCTTGGCAGAGGACGAGGCTACTACGACAGATTTTTGTGCAATCACACTGATGTCAAGAAGATAGGCATTTGTTTCGACTTCCAACTCGTCAATGAGATTCCAACAGAACCGACTGATATCAGAATGGATGAAATAATAAGTTTATAGGTTTGTTTGTTGATTACAATACTCAACTAAAGAATTAATAAACCGTAGATATACATTTCTGTACCAAGAATATAACTCTCCAAACATTGTGGTATTATGCCACAATAGCACAAAGTCACCTTCAACAGCAACGCATCTTTCGTACAAATGGCAAATGCTTGCAAATGCTTCATCCACAGTCAAGTTCCTATATTGGAACAATGTCGTATCCATTGCAATCAGCGGATGTTCGACGACATCAGTAACACAATCGTTATCAACATCATACAGCCGATAAGGATGGCATGTTCCGCAACGGAAACCTTCATGCTCAGGAAAACCCAATGTAGAATCATGACGAATGCCACATTTCTGCCATACCTGAGGAGTCTTATGCACATCGAATCGCAGAAAATGCTGACGAGAACTATCTACTTCACAATTAGTTACACTTTGAAGATTGTTCTTTTCGCTTGCGAAAACATCTGCCGATGAATAAGAATCCAATCCACCATGCAGACCGACAGATTTTCCAGCAGAAATTACCCTTTCAATGCACCTCTTTGTTCTGCCAGAAAAGATATTGTATGAACAATCTTTTCCTCTACTTAATGCCTTGAAATAAAATTTAGAATCAAGCTTATGTTCAACTGACACTTTAAGCAACTCAAGCATGCCTGAAACATAAGGATCACGCTCTATATTTCGTCTTGATGCAACATAATCGCACAATGATTTCAACGACAAACTTAGGCTTTTCCGTTTTAGCAAGTCCCCAGCAATAGCTTTGACCGCCTTTCCAAAATTCGAGAAGCGAAAAAGAAAATCTATGTCGTGAGTCGGAATAAAACGAGGCTTTCGTGGCGATATTGAAACTGACTGGAAAATATCGCAGACGAACTTTCTCAAAAACAATGCATATTCATCAATAATTGGAATATCAATAATATTATATTTCTTAACTAAACTATCGCTATAAGCAAATCTACCATACTTATCACGCTCCGAAACGCGAGTTTCTTCATAGCGAGAAAGCAAAGCAAACGATACCGAAAGCAAGTCGGCATTAACGACAACATCGCCATCAACAAGAGAAAACAACTCCTTGCCTTCTGCCAGCCCAAACACTTTAACCTTTACTTTATTATCACACGAATTTATTTCTGAATAACAAGCTTTTCCATTTAACAACATTTCCACATTTTCATCAGTTAGAACAGGAAATTTTATGGCAATGCAACCATCGACAACAATCGTTGGCTCAGGCGACATCTCAACAGAGAAATTTACCCGAGGAAAAGCCACATCGGCGATACAAGCAAGAGTGTATTTTATTGCATTTGGCGACATAAACAGCTTATACAAAACTACTTGCAACAAATCAGCAAGCATTTGTTATTACCGCAAAGGTAATATTTTTGTTAATAAGAATTACATCAAACACTACATCAACGCAATTTATTTATTAATTTCGCAGAAAAATAGGCAGTATATGGCAGACAAAGAGAAAGTATTGGTTATCATAAATCCGGTTTCAGGCACAGGAAAACAAAAATCTGCGCTCAAAGCCATTGACAAACAGATTGATAGAATTAACTTTGACTACGAAATCGCAGAAACCCAGTACGCACACCACGCTACCGAAATTGCAAAACAGGCTGCTACCGATGGCTACGATATTGTTGTCGCAGTCGGTGGAGACGGCACGGTTAACGAAGTCGCATCGGGACTTGTCGGCACTCAGACAAAAATGGGTATAATCCCCTGTGGTTCAGGCAACGGACTTGCACGAAGTCTAAAAATACCTGTCACGCCAACAAAAGCTGTCGAGGTGCTGAACGACAACAAGATGAAACGCATAGACACCATGGAAGTGAACGGTCATTTTTGCGCAAGCATTGCAGGAATCGGTTTCGACGCATTGATAGCCAAGGAATTTCAAGAAAAACCAAAGAATACCAGAGGATTACATTCGTATGTGCAACTGATTGCTACAAAATACCCAAAATACAAGCCCAACCAATACAAACTTGAAATTGATGGTGTCTCGTCCGTACATAAAGCAATGTTCATCTGTCTTGCCAATGCCAACCAATTCGGTTACAATGCAATAGTATCTCCTGATTCAAAAATTGACGACGGGCTAATCGACATTTGCATAGTGAAAAACATACCGCTTCTTTCTGCGCCTCCAACTGCCCTGCTATTGCTGACAAACAACTTGAACCATTCACCACGAGTCAAAATTCTACGCGGAAAAAATGTGAAAGTCTGCAACAACACAAACGGATATGCTAACATTGATGGAGAAGCAATTGAGGTAGGAAAAACAGTTGATATTTCAATATTACACAAGTCGTTAATGGTAATATGTTAAATAAACGCTTCATATTATTTTTGTTGCTGGTGATAACGATTTTAACCGCCTCCGCACAGCAAAATGAAGCTGACACCGTGCGCTACGACTACTCGTTCTCATTCAACAACGGACTATACACCTCGTTCTATTCTTTCAGAAACAATGCGCCCATTCCATTCGACAGGATTGTGTCTCCTGCCTACGACAACGACTTTTTCAAAAATATACTAAAAGCCGAAACCATAAGCTTTTACGACGAAAACGGAACACCCAACGAACTCCCTCGCAAACTTATTTGGGGATACGCAAACAACGGAAAACCAAACATATACTGGAACAACAAATTCAACTTGATACCATACATAGGCACAATATCGCATTTCGTAAGCACAGAGCTTGTAACCCACTATGTCGGCGGAACCATGATGTACGACCCAATGTATATTCCTTCTACACAATCATATACAACCGAGGAGTTAGTGCATTACTTTATCAACATGAACACTGGAGAAATAATCACTTATAGTAGCAAAAATCTGCTAGAACTAATAAAAGACGACACAGAACTATACAACGAATACTCCAAACTAGGCAAACGCAAGCGCATTAAAAGCGTTATGGAGTATGTCCAGAAATACAACAAAAAACATCCTATTTATTTTAACAAATAACGCCATGAATATCAAGAATATAATATTATTATCACTTTTTATTGTCAGCACCATGTCAACGATGGCGCAAATAAAAGTTCCAATGGGTACGCCCGACGAAATAAATAAATTCTACAGCACTACTACCTATGTAGTCATGAAAAACGAATTCATGAGCGACTACAACATAGCAATAAAACAAGCTGTTGAAAAATTCTGGACAATCACACCATATAAATTCATAAAAGCCAGCGAGTTCGAAAAATTGCGCCACGACGATGACAAATCGTTCCTAGTGGTAAACATCGCATATTTTGACGGCGACGACACAAAATTCGAATTCATGATTTTGTCGCTTGGAGGAAGCAAATACAAGACAGTTGACGACATGCCTACCCTATGCGCTGTCCCCTTGTGCTACTACGGTGACGAGGACGAGGAAAAATACACCTACAAAATCGGTGCAATGGTCAAGCACTGCCAGACACATGTAGATATTTGCCACAAGCACCCTGAATTAAAAAAGGAAACAATTCTCGACTATTACCTCAACAATTCCAGCAATCCTGCCGACAAGAAATTATACCTGCTAAAAGACGAAATATCAGAGGATTTGCGTAGCAATTCAGCACTAAAGGAGGCATATCCATACGAAGCAGAACTTGTAACTGCCGAAAGAATTGAAGAACTGATAAACGAAAATGACGACAAGGCATTGATTGCTTTAATTATCAATCCTTTCGAGGGTAGCGGACTTCAATACTGCTTTAAGATAATCATCGATGTAAAGGAAGGAATGATATACTACTACGATTTCCAAAAACTTAAGAAAAATACTATTGGACACATCACATCCGATGATTTGAAAAAAATATCGAAACAATGAACTACCAGGAAGCTATAGACTTTATGTTCAGCTCGTTGCCTATGTATCAGCGAGTTGGCAAAGCAGCATACAAAGCAAACTTAGACAACACTTTGGCTCTTGATGAGCATTTTGGACATCCGCACAGAACATTCAAAACCATACATGTTGCTGGCACAAACGGCAAAGGTTCTGTTTCTCACTCGCTGGCGGCAATACTGCAATCGGCTGGTTACAAAACAGGACTTTACACCTCGCCACACCTTGTCGATTACCGCGAACGCATACGCGTAAACGGCGAAATGATTTCAAAGGATTATGTCTGCGACTTCATAAACCAGAACCAAGAAATCATCGGAAGCCTCAAGCCATCGTTTTTTGAAATGTCTGTCGCACTGGCATTCAACTACTTCCGCGACATGAAGGTGGATGTCGCCGTAATAGAAGTCGGCATGGGCGGAAGATTGGACTCAACCAACATCATAACTCCCGAACTTTCGGTGATAACCAACATCAGTTTCGACCATACGCAGTTTCTTGGCAACACTCTTCCTCTTATCGCAGGCGAAAAGGCAGGAATCATTAAGCACAACATACCTGTGGTCATCGGTGAAACTCACCCAGAGACAAAACCAGTATTCAAAGCCAAAGCGAAAGAACAGGAATCCCCTATCACATTTGCTGACAAGGAGATAAAAGTTGAGAAAATAAAAGTCGCCGACAACCACAAGTACGCCGAATACCTTATCAACGGCACAGAAAATCTCAATTTTGACCTTTTCGGCGAATACCAGACCAAGAACCTTGCCACGATACTTGAAGCCGCAAAACAGCTAAAAAAACAAGGATTTGCAATCAGCGACGAAAACATTTCGGAAGCATTGCAGAATGTAAAACGACTCACTGGTCTGCACGGGCGTTGGGAAATTCTTGCCGAGTCGCCACTAACAATCTGTGACACAGGTCATAATGTTGATGGTTTGTCGTATGTAACAGCACAGTTGAAAGCCATAAAATGTCCAAAACTCCACATTGTGCTTGGCTTTGTCAACGACAAGGATGTAGAACATGTCATGCCGCTTTTCCCGAAAGACGCGCAGTATTATTTCACACAAGCCGAAATTCCGCGAGCCATGCCAGCCGAACAGGTAAAAGCATTCGGAGAAAAGTTCGGTCTAACAGGAAAAACTTACGAAAATGTTCCATCTGCCTACGAATCTGCGAAGAAAAACGCCTCGTCCAACGATGCAATTTTCATTGGCGGAAGCACTTTTATCGTTGGCGACTATTTCAAACACTATGGTTTTCAATAGGATAAAAGTTTTTCAAAAATTTAACGATTTTATTTTGTCAGTTCGGAAATTTGCAATACTTTTGCACCGCTAATGACAAGGGAGCATAGCTCAGCTGGTTCAGAGCACCTGCCTTACAAGCAGGGGGTCATAGGTTCGAATCCTATTGTTCCCACAAAGCGGTCAAGAAATTGACCGCTTTTATTTTAAATAGCGCATTACAATATGAAAAAAATATTAGTTACAATATTTACCACACTCATAATAAGCAACATATATGCACAACAAGATTCTTTTTCCGAATATGCGCTTCCAGTAAACTTTCCGATACAACTTTCTGGAAACTTCAGCGAACCACGAGCAACTCATTTCCATTCGGGAATAGACATACGAACCTACGCAGATGGCAAACCTTTGTACGCTCTCGCTGATGGATATGTGTCAAGAATACTCGTGTCGCCATACGGATATGGACAAGCAATATACATCGACTACGAAAATGGCTACAGGTCAGTTTTCGGACACATGTCGGCATTTGCCGATGAAATTGCGACTTATGTCAAGAACATACAGTACGAAAAGGAATCATTCCGCATCGATGTAAACCTCTCGCCACTAGACATCCCAGTAAAAAAAGGACAACTAGTTGGATATTCGGGGAATACTGGTCAATCGGGCGGACCTCACCTGCATTTTGAAATACGGGAAGCCAACACCGATATTTCCCTCAATACCATTGGTAAATACATAAAGGTAAACGACAATGTTCCACCAGAAGTTTCATCTGTTGTAATTTATCCACAATCCACAAAATCATCGGTATCTGGAAAAACCGAGAAGCAAATGCTCTCCATAACAAAGACATCGGCAGGCAACTATAAACTATCATCATCTGTTTACGCAAAAGGAAGAATAGGCATTGGTGTGGAATACTGTGACCGAATGACTGGCTCCAACAACAGATACGGAGCAAAACAGGTAGATTTGATTGTTAACGGCAAAACGACATATACATCTGTTTTCGACAAGGTTGATTTCGACAAACAATCGACAAAAAACAGTTGCTTCGACTTTAACTACTATGTAACCGACAGCAAGTATGTACAGAAACTTTTCGTTGAACCCAACAACGACCTCAATATATACAGCAACCTGCAAAATAATGGCTACTTAACTATTGGAGAAAAAGATTCTGCCAATATTCAAATCAAAATAACCGACTTCAACGGAAATGTAAGTAATGTGAAGTTTGCAATAGTAACCGACACGACAAGCAACATTAAGTACAAGAATGCCAAGAAGTTGAAATGGAACGAACCAAACACTTTGGAAGTCAAAGGTTGCCGTGTAACAATGGATTCTGCAACTCTGTTCGATGACCGCGAAGTAAACCTAACTTGCAGTGGTAACAAGAAATATTCGCCAGTCTTTTCGCTTGGTGACGAAACAGAAGCCGTTAAGAAAAGTTTTAGCATTTCACTGAATGACAGTCTTGTACCACCACGATGCAAGGAAAAAGCATTCGTCTGCCGTGAAATAAAAGGCAAAACCAACTACCTGACCTCATCGCTGGAAAATGGCTGGCTAACAGCCAAGACAAACAGATTCGGAAAGTTCTTCATACTGATTGACACTGTTGCGCCAACTATAAAGCCGATTGTAATCGCAGGTGACATGACTGACAAAAAGTACATGGAATTCAAGATTACCGACAACCTTTCGGGCGTAAGCACATACAACATATACATAAACGGCAAATGGGTACTTGGCGAATACGAACCGAAGAAATCATCGCTCAGATACTATTTCGACAATAGACTACAAAAAGCCGATACCTATAAATTAAAGGTTGTTGTTGGCGACAACATGAAAAACGAAGCCGTTTACGAATACGAGTTCAAGCGGAATTAACTACCTGAATACCTGCAGTCTGTCGGCATCGAGCCGCACGAAGATGAAAAGCAGTATAGTGAATGCCCACAGCGAAGAACCACCGTAGCTAAAGAACGGCAAAGGAATTCCGACTACAGGAGCAAGTCCAATCGTCATACCTATATTTATTGCTACATGGAAGAACAAAATTGAAGCTACACCATAGCCGTAAATCCGCGAAAATTTTGACCTCTGCCGTTCCGCCTTATTTATAATCCTAACTATCAATATTCCGAACAAAATAAGTATAACAGTTATACCTAACAGTCCCCACTCCTCGCCTATCGTGCAGAAAATGAAGTCGGTACTCTGTTCGGGCACAAACTTGTACTTCGTCTGCGTACCATGCAGGAAGCCCTTGCCAAGCATTCCGCCTGAACCAATTGCAATCTTCGACTGATGAACATTGTAACCTGTACCGAGAACATCATCATTCTTGCCAAGCAAATCCATAATCCTCGACCGCTGATGCTCTTGTAGCACATTGTTGAAAATATAATCCACTGAATATACAAATCCACCCATACCTATCATCAAAATTATCGCAAAAAGCATAGGTTTCATCTTGCTAATGAAGAACATGACAAGCATTAGCAACGACATGGCTCCGTATCCAATAATCGCAAAATTGATGCTCTTTTCGGCCAGTTCGGGAGAAAGAATACAAAGAATAACCGACACAAGCGAATACGCAACCGCCGAATACAAAACGATGCGAGAATATTTGTTGCGTCCGCAAAGCATTGTCATACCTATTACACATAGAAGACCGACTATCAACATCAGCAGGGATGTTTCAACCAATAAAGCGAATATGAAAAGGAAAATCAGTGCAAAAGCCGAAACAAAAAGTACCTTGTTCATTCCCTCGCGGAACATCACAAAAATAAATGTGCAGAACACAAGAGCAGAGCCAGTATCGTTCTGGAGCAGAATCATCAGCATAGGAATGCCAAGAATAATGCCTACGTACATATAGTTGCGCACAACCTTGAATGTAAAGTTCTCGGAACTCATAAGCCTTGCCATAGCAAGGCATACAGCAATCTTAGCAAACTCAACTGGTTGCATTCGGAATGTACCAATCTCAAACCATGACCTTGCACCGTTCACCTCCTTACCGAACAATAGGACTGACAGCAATAACAGGCACCCAATACCATACATTACATACGCAAAAGTAGAATAGAACTTACTGTCTATGAGAAGAACAATTATAATAACAAGTATTGCCGCACCTATCCAAATCAACTGCTTTCCGTACTGACAACTAACATCAAGTATGCTCTGGTGTGTATCGTCATATACTGCCGAATAAATGTTTATCCAGCCCATGAACACCAGCACCAAATACAGGATTACTATAACCCAGTCGATATTGAACAATATGTTGTTTCTCCTACCTTGTTGCATTGGGTAAAATTGTAGTCGTTAATATTCGCTGTTCCATATTCGGGTCTGAAATTTCACCCTTGATGTACTTTTCCATCATTAGACGTGCTATTGGTGCAGCCCAAGTTCCACCGAAACCTGCATTTTCCACATACACGGCAATTGCAATCTTCGGGTCTTCCTTCGGAGCAAACGCCATGAATACGGAATTATCCTTGCCGTGCGGATTCTGCGCTGTTCCTGTCTTTCCACAAACCGTAATTCCAGGAATATAAGCATTGTGTCCAGTACCACCAGGCTTGTTTACCACCCAGTCCATACCTTCAACGCAAATGTCGAAATACTTTCTATCGAAAGGTGTAACGACCTTCTCCGCCATTTCGCCTTCATAGTCTTCGCCGTTTATCTGCTTCAGCAAATGCGGAGTAATGTAGTAGCCACGGTTTGCAAGAATTGATGCATAGTTTGCCATCTGCAATGGCGACACAAGCACCTCGCCCTGACCAATACTTACAGAATAAATCGTACTGAAAGCCCATCGGTTTTCTCCATAAAGCCGATTATAATAGTCTGGTCCAGGAATCTGCCCTTTGTTTACTCCCGGAACTCCCACATTGAAAGCATGATTGAAACCGAGAGTTTCTATTTTCTCCTTCCACAAGCCCAAACCAATAGCAGCATCCTTGTATATGTTACGGTCTAAACCTCTCTGCACCAGTCGTCTGAACACAAAGTAGAAATACGGGTTGCACGACATCTGTATTCCCATCGACACCGATGTAGGCGTAGGATGGTTATGACATCCAACCTTTGACTTGTCGCATGGAAACGATTGGTTTGGTGTGATAACGCCTTCCTGCAAAGCCACAAGAGCCTGTGCAACCTTGAATGTAGAACCCGGCGGATATGTTGACGACACTGCCCTGTTTATAAGAGGCTTATACGGAGCACGAAGCAAGCTATCATAATTTTTGCCTCGTACACGACCAACCATTAGTTGCGGGTCGTAAGTTGGCATCGACACCATGGCAAGTACCTCACCTGATGACGGTTCAATAGCCACCACAGCACCAACCTTATTTGCCATAAGCCGTTCGCCATACTCCTGCAATTCGCTAGAAATAGTCAAAGTTATGTCGTTACCCTGAATTGCAACCGTATCGTACTTGCCATCCTCGTAACTTCCCTGCACAACGCCCCTAACATTGACAAGATAGAACGAGACACCCTTTTCTCCACGCAGAATCTTTTCATAGCCTCGTTCAACACCGCTTTTGCCAACATAGTCACCACTCTGGTAGTACGGGTCGGCTTCTATCTGTGCCTCCGAAACTTCACCGATGTCACCCAAAACATGAGCGGCAATTCCTCCGTTGTACTTCCTAAGCGTTCTGTTCTGCACATAAAAACCCGGATAGCGGTAAAGATGCTCCTGCATTTGCGCATACACCTTGGAATCAATCTGCTTCATGAAAACAGACGGCCTGTACATCGAATATTTCTTTGCCTTCAGTATGCGCGATTCGACATCTTCCTTGGTTATGCTTAAGTCGGCACAAAGCATAGCCGTGTCGAACTCCTGCATCTGGTGCGGTGTAAGCATTAAGTCATATGCTGCTTCATTGCAGACAAGAATATTACCATCACGGTCGTATATGATACCACGCGATGGATACTGCACAATACGACGACGGGAATTGTTTTCGGCAGACTGTTTCAGCGAACTATCAAACATAAGCAGTAACGCCTTTACCCAGATTGCAAGCAAAACAATCACGAATATTGCAACTATAGGATATCTGCGTACCGGAAACTCTTTCATTTTCTTGACATTAGCAGAAGATGGAACAGCAATATGACAACAAACGAGGTAACAGAACTGATAACAACCTTTGCTAGCGTAAAAAATATGTTAGCAAAACTCAGGTTTTCAAAGAAGAAAATCCACAGATGATGTACTATAATCAATGTAAGAGCATACTTGATGAACCATAAATATCCGTAGTTGCGCACACTCAACTGCTTGTTGGCTTCGTATCCATCATGTGGCGAGTATATGTCAAGCGCAAATGTTCTCACAAACGCCACTAGTACACCTCCCGATGCGTGAAGTCCAAGCGTCGAATCGAACAAGTCAACACCAAGTCCCATCAGCAAACCGAGCAACAGCACCAAATACTTGTTGGTTTCAATTGGAAGCATCATTATAAAAAGTATGTACACAAATGCATTCACATAAACGCTGACACTTATCTGGTCAAGTATCAGAGTCTGTACAAACAGAAGCACAAAAAAGTACAATATGTATTTCAGTTTCTCTATCATTTCTTTTTCTGCTCCTTGCCGTCAGAAGCCTTCAACTCCTCTTTGTTGTTGTTTCTGACTATATATACATATTTTATGTTATGGAAATCGGTGTATAACTCGACATCAATGGTATAAAAGTCGGTTGAAAGGTCTTTCTCAAAACTCTTCACATAACCAACAGGAATACCTTCGGGGAAAATTGCAGAGAATCCGCTAGTGACAATTTCATCGCCAATACGCACATCCACATAGCCTGGCACTTCCGAAAAAGTAGCAATCCTAACATCGCGACCATCCCACGATAGCGAGCCGAAATATCCATTTTCGGCAAGTTTCACGCTTATTCGCGCATCGGGATGGATTATTGGCATAATTACCGAATACTTGTCAGACACCGAACAAACTATTCCAACCACACCATCGCGACCGATGACACCCATTTCGTTCTCAACGCCTTGATTTTTGCCCGCATTGACAGTTATTTCGTTTTTCTCCCTGTTAGTTGTCGCCGAAATCACTGAAGCTGCAATGTATTCGAATCCCTTTTTGCCAAGCACTGGAATACTACTGCGCCTATATGCCTCGAGACGGTTTCGTAAATCTGCATTCTCCTTCTTCAAGGCTTCGTTTTCATCAGACAAAGCAACATACTGAACTACTCCTGCCCATTTTTCGGCAATAGTCCCAGTAACGACATTGGCAGATGTCGCAAAGCCATATCTCTGATACGGGTTAGCTGTAAATAGCAACGAGAGGCAAAATACCTCCAATGCTATGAACAAAATGAAATATGCATATTTTATGACAAAGTCGAGCAGATTCCTCATCGCCAGAAACTATCTCAGCAGGAACTGGAACTTGTCCACATTCTTCAGTGCTATGCCGGTGCCACGAGCAACAGCATGTAGCGGGTCCTCGGAAACATGCACAGGAATATTTGTCTTGTCGGACAAACGCTTATCGAGGCCTCTTAGCAAAGCACCGCCACCTGTTAGGTAAATGCCCTTGGTGTAAATGTCCGCATAAAGCTCTGGCGGTGTCTTTTCCAGCACCGACATAAGCGCCTGCTCAATCTTCGAAATAGAACGGTCAATACAATGTGCAATTTCCTGATGCGAAACTGGAATTTCCAATGGTAGTGCAGTCATCTGGTGAGGACCTCTGACGATATACTCAGCAGGAGGATTGTCAAGGTCGGGAATTGCAGCGCCAACATTAATCTTTATCGCCTCGGCTGTTCTTTCACCAACCCTTATGTTATGCTGACGGCGCATATATTCCATAATGTCGTTTGTAAAGTCATCGCCTGCAGTACGCACCGACTCCTTCTCCACTGTTCCACCCAACGAGATAACAGCGATTTCAGTTGTTCCACCGCCTATATCGACAACCATGTTTCCCTGCGGTGCTTCCACATCCATGCCGATACCGATTGCGGCAGCCATAGGTTCGTATATCATATAAACCTCGCGTCCGCCAGCATGTTCAGACGAGTCACGAACAGCACGGAGTTCAACTTCGGTGCTACCCGACGGAACGCCGATTACCATCTTCAACGAAGGGTTTATCCAATTTCTATTCTTGTTCACCATCTTTATCATTCCGCGAATCATCAGCTCGGCAGCGTTGAAATCTGCGATTACTCCGTCGCGAAGCGGACGAATGGTTTTCAAGCCTTCATGCGTCTTGCCGTGCATTTGCCGTGCCTTGTCACCTACTGCCACCAGCTTGCCAGTCTTCTCCTCTATCGCCACTATCGACGGTTCGTCAACAACAATCTTGTCGTTGTGAATTATGATGGTATTTGCAGTACCGAGATCCATAGCGATCTCCTGCTGTAAAAATGAAAAAAATGCCATACCTCTTTACACATATTTTAACTTTGCAAGTTACCTCTTTTACATTTCATGACAATAACATTAATAATTTTTTTTTGCCTACATATCATTTTGAATATCAAAACCATATTTTTCATTGTTAATAAAATTATTTGTCTATTTCGTAATTTTCCAGAAAAAAAAGGGAAAAAAGAACACACAAACTCAAATTCTTAAACGGCAAAATCGGTGCTTATAACAAAGATTTTTTCTGTCAGAAAAATATTTTTTTGGCAACTACGTTTTTTTTTATTATCTTTGTTTAATTTTAGAATCAGATGAAAAGGGCTTTATTTGCCATATTATTAATAATCACACCATTCCTCGCGAAATCGAAGGACGACCAGACCTTCAAGCCAGTTGTTGAGACAATAAACAACCTTTTCACCGAAATTATTCAGGCACGAACCGACAACGACAAGGAAAAACTAAACGCCGAACTAATAGAAACAATGAACAATTTCCTCCATAGGCAAGGTTCGTTCGACCATGCAATCGACACGCTAAAATACTTATCGTGCCTAAAATCTAGCGACAATGCCCTGAGAATATACACTTGGAACCTTTGCTACACCGACGGTTCGTTCAAATACTTCGGATTCGTACAGCAGAAGTCTGGTGGGAAAATAAATGTATATGGTCTGCACGACCGCCGAAACAAGAATCCAAACGCCACCAACAAAGACCTTGAATACTACACCACATCAGAATGGTTTGGCTGCATTTACTACGAGTGCATAACAAACAACTGGAACTCGCGCACATACTACACACTAATCGGCTGGGACGGTGCCGACAACCTTATAAACAGAAAAATTGTAGAAGTACTGTCATTCACGAAACGTGGAATACCTGTGTTCGAGAAAAAGATGTTCAAGGTTGACAGGGTAATTTCGAGCAGACTTGTATTCGAGTACGCCGACCGTGCCACAATGCTTCTGCGATACAACGACAAGCACAAGATTATTGTTATCGACCACCTTTCGCCTGCCGAGGACAGGTTCAAGGAGATGTACCAATATTACGGTCCCGACATGTCGTACGACGCACTGGAATTCAAGGGAGGTCGCTGGTTGCTCGAAAGTAACATTAACCCCGAAATAGCCATCAACTACCAGAAGAACGCCCTAGTCAACAGAATAAAAAGACGCGGTATTTCACACGACTTCTAATCCGATGAAAAATACCAAAAATATTGAAATATATGTAGTTGACAACGATTGGATATTCCTAAAGGAATTCGATAGCAAATTCAATCTTGAATTAGGATACAGACTAAACCGTAAGTCGGTAGTTGATGAATTTCTATCAGATCTTCAGGCACAAGACAACAACAACTTTACTGTTGTCATAATCAACGACATGATTATAAGTCATGGCCTTAACACGAAATCTGTTGTCGACATCCTACCAATGATAAAAAACATTGACAAGGACATTGCCGTCATTGTCCTTACCGACAATGCAAACCTCGAACTCAAAATCACGTCAAGCGACCTGCGTCCCGATGCATACATCAAAAAGGACAACGAACTATATTTCAGGCTCCCACACACCATCAACAAAATTGTTTGCAGCTACGAACTGAAAAAGGACAAACGTACCCTGAAAATCGCAATAGTCATCGCCGTAATCATTGTGTTAATCTCTATTATACATTTCATATATGCTTCAATTGCAAGTTAGATATTATTGAAACACAGAAACAGGCGAAGCCATTCAAACACAGAAACAGCAAAGCGTAGAACGGCGTACTTCGGCTGTGCTCACTTCGACTATCGCTCAGTACATCGCAGCACAAGTAGCCCTCAACGAAGTTAAACTTTGAAACGACGAAGCCATTCAAACCTGCGTCAGCCCCCATCTGCCAAATTGTCACTATTTTTCCACTGGCACAGCATTTGACAAAAGCGAGGCAAAATCTAAAAAATTAAAAACTATGGCAAATAAAGGAAATATTGGTGTTACCACCGAAAACATCTTCCCTGTAATAAAGAAGTTCTTATACTCAGACCACGAAATATTCCTCAGGGAATTGGTATCCAATGCTGTTGACGCAAGCCAGAAGCTGAAAACCCTTTCGCAGTCGGGCGAATACAGCGGCAATACGGACGACATTAAAGTAAAGGTATCGGTAAACAAGGATGCCAAGACCATCACAGTCAGCGACAACGGCATAGGCATGACCGCCGAAGAAGTTGACAAGTACATCAACCAAATTGCATTTTCGGGCGCTGGCGACTTCCTTGACAAGTACAAGGATATTGCCAATTCTATTATAGGTCACTTCGGTCTCGGTTTCTACTCATCATTCATGGTTTCCGAAAAGGTTGAAATCATAACCAAGTCGTATCGCGATGGCGCACAAGCCGTTAGATGGGAATGTAGTGGCGACCCAGAATACACTCTCGAAGAAACCGAAAAACCAGAAATCGGTACGGACATTATCTTGCACATTGATGAAGAATCGGCTGAGTTCCTCGAAGAAAACAGAATCAAGGAAATGCTTGAGAAATACTGTAAGTTCCTGCCCGTTCCAATCGTTTTCGGAAAGAAAAAGGAATGGAAAGACGGCAAAGAGCAGGAAACCGCCGAGGACAACATCATAAACGACACCAACCCTGCTTGGAAAAAGAAACCGACCGACCTCAAGGACGAGGACTACATGAAGTTCTACCACGAACTATACCCGATGAATTTCGAGGAACCGTTGTTCTACATCCACCTGAATGTCGATTATCCTTTCAACCTGACAGGTATCCTCTATTTCCCGAAACTTAAGTCGAACCTCGATGTAAACAAGAACAAGATTCAGTTGTACTGCAATCAGGTTTTCGTTACCGATTCGGTTGAAGGCATTGTTCCAGAATACCTTATGTTGCTACATGGCGTTCTCGATTCTCCAGATATTCCACTGAATGTTTCACGTAGTTACCTGCAGAGCGATTCAAATGTAAAGAAGATTTCGAGCCACATAACCAAGAAAGTTGGCGACCGCCTTGCCGAGATTTTCAAGAACGACCGCAGCGAATTTGAAAAGAAATGGGACGACATTAAGTTGTTCATAGAATTTGGTATGCTGTCGGACGAAAAGTTCTACGAAAAAGCAGAAAAGTTCGCACTTGTAAAGAACACCGAAGGCAAATATTTTACCTTCGAAGAATACAAGAAACTCATTGAACCAGAGCAGACTGACAAGGACAAACAGCTCGTTTACCTCTACGCCACCAATGTTGAAGATCAGTATTCGTACATTCAGGCAGCCAAGGGCAAAGGCTACGATGTATTGCTGATGGACGGTCAACTTGACATACATTTCATAAACCTCCTTGAGCAAAAGTTTGGAGAGTGCCATTTTGTCCGTGTAGATTCCGACATTATTGACAACCTTATCCGCAAGGAGGAAAAAATAGAATCGGTTCTTAGCGCAAACGAGCAGGATGACATTAAGTGGGCATTCCAAGGCATAACTCCCGAAGACAAACGCTTCTACGTTGTTAGCGACAGCATGTCACCCGAAGATATGCCTGTTGTGATTGTCCGCGAGGAATTTATGCGCCGTATGAAGGACATGTCGGCATTCAGCGGAGGAACGAACTTCTACCGCGATATGCCCGACGACTACAAGGTTATAGTCAATACCAACCATCCGCTTATCGTTGGCATAAGCAAGGACTTGGAGAAGGCTACCGCCGACAAGCGTAGCGAAATCAACGCTGAAGCCGAAAAGCTAAAAGCAGAAAAGGACGCCCTTGACGAAAAGATGAAGCAGTACAAGACCGAGGATGAAAAGCCAGTTGAAGACAAGAATCGTCTCGACGACTTGCGCAAGCAAATCAACGAAAACGACGACAAGCGCAGAGACCTCTACAAGGAATACGGCAAGAACCAGAAGATTGTCAGCCAGTTGTTCGACCTTGCATTGCTTGCCAACAATCTGCTCAAGGGCGAATCGCTCAGCAAGTTCGTTGAACGCAGTGTCGATTTGCTGAAGAAATAATCCACACAATACTTTATACCGAAAAAGGCGGAGTCATTTCCGCCTTTTTTATTGTGCATCAGCGACATAACACAATACGAAGCAAAATTGCACTACTATAATGCAATTTTTAGATTTTTTTGCACTGTCATAGTGCAATACTACATAATATTTATGCAAATCGTAAAATGCCATTTTATGAATTACATAAAAATTAGGCAAAATTTATGCAAATAATAAAATTTGTATATCTTTGCGACATAAAAATTATCGGTATGGTAGAACGAGACATCACAACTAAAATGCTCTATATGGCATCGAAGTTCCCAGTGCTAACACTTACAGGAACAAGGCAATGCGGCAAATCGACCTTGCTACGAAACAAGTTAGGCGAATACAAATATGTGTCGCTTGAGGATGTTGACATTAGGGATTTCGCAATAAACGATCCACGCGGATTCCTCAACAACTACGGCGACCACCTTATAATAGACGAGGCACAATACGCGCCAAAACTCTTTTCGTACATACAGACAGCCGTTGACAAAAAAAACGAAAGCGGAATGTACATACTTTCTGGATCACACAACTTTCTGCTTTTGGAGAGCATTTCGCAAAGCCTTGCCGGAAGAACTGCTGTAATGAAACTTACGCCATTTTCCGTAAAGGAAATGAAAAGTGCATCCATGTTGCCCAATAACCTTAACGACTGGATGTTTACTGGCGGATTCCCTCGCATATACGACAAGGGAATACAACCATCCGACTACTATCCGTCGTACATACAAACTTATATTGAGCGCGATGTCCGCCTAATCAAGAACATAGGCGACTTGACTCGCTTTATGCGCTTTATGAAACTTTGTGCCGCAAGAATGGGCCAACTTCTTAATGTTTCGTCGCTGGCAAACGAGTGTGAAATCACAGTACCTACCTTATACTCTTGGCTTTCGATTCTTGAGACGAGTTATGTTGTATTTTTGCTTCGCCCATACTACAAGAACTACAACAAACGACTGGTAAAAAGTCCCAAATTGTATTTTTACGACACTGGGCTTGCTTGTTCTCTGCTTGGTCTTACCAGTGCCGATCAGGTTTCAACACATTATCTACGAGGCGAAATGTTTGAGAATATGGCGGTTTCGGAGTGCGTAAAGAGTTTTTATTCGCAGGGAAAGGAACCCAATATTTACTTCTGGCGCGACAGCAACGGCAACGAGGTTGACTTGCTTGTGGAGGACGGAATGGATCTGCGTGCATACGAGATAAAGTCTGCGGCAACACTCCGAAGCGATTTCTTCGATGGACTGAACACCTTCTCGAAATTGAGCAAAATCCCGGAAGATGCCTGCGCTGTTGTATATGGAGGCGATGCCGACTTCCAAACTTCCGATGGTAGATATATTTCGTGGAGAAACTGGTAGATAAGTATTCCTACCCTATCAAATTTATGCAAATCGTAAAATACCATTTTATGAATTACATAAAAACATGGCAATATTTATGCAAATCGTAAAATTAAGACACATGCCTATGCATTACAAATGCTGAGTGTCAAGCGTATCGGATTTTTTCAAAATCCAACCTATTTTAGGTAGCCTATTTTAGGCATAATTTTATGGATTACAAATGCGGATATTCGCACATGTCAGATTGTAACCCCAAAGTAGTAAATACGACACAACAAGAGTTATTTTCAGTAAGTTTCTTCCAACCAGCGCGACAAAAATACATTATACACCGAATAAGACCTGTCGTTGACACCTGTTGTTTCGAGAATCAACTCTTTTTCGGCAAGTGACTTAAGGTTTCTACGCGCATTTGTTGCACTTCCCAACTGATATTTCGCAAGGAATTGTGCCGATGTTACACTCTTAACCGACTGTTCCTTTGCAATTGCAATTAGCAACAACCACTGCTGGTCGGTTATCAAATTTCGTATCTGCATGAAATTGGACGATTCTGTCTCTAAAATTTCACGGCATGCCATACGGACAACCGATAAAGTCACAGTTTTAGGCTTCATTTTAAATATTTCGTTGCAGAGCGATTGCGTGTAAAAAGTATGCAGTCTGGTCCATTCAAGAATATAGTTCATCGCATCATCATCGACGAGCGTTGGCGCAAATTTCTCACGAATAAAAGCAGAATATTTTTCAGCATCTATTTTATCGAGCGACAATTGCCTAGTGCTTGAATAGAACGGACGTGCCACATCGGTAAATATTTGTGTCATAATGGATTTCTTGCTTCCACAATAGATAAAACTAATATTATGCATCTGTTGCGTGTATGTCCTGAGCAGTGCTTCGACATTTTTTTCCGGATAGGTAGTAATCTGCTGAAACTCATCAAACGCCAGAACAACATGATGGTTCTGCGAGTTCAGGAATGTAAACAATCCCTTCAATGTATATTCCTTTTCGGATGGAATAGCAAAACTGAATTCCACTTGTGGCAGTCCGCTCACTGGGTCGTAGGTAATTACGGGACGATAACCTTTCAGCAATGCCATAAACCTATTGCCGATAGTGGTTTTCTCGGGAAATTCCGCAAGAATTGCCTCAGCCAATGTCTTAATGAAATCTTTCAATGAAAGTGTCGCAAAAATATCAACATATATGGTACTAAACGGCAATTTTTCTTCTGCAATCTTATAAAAAGTGTGATGTATTAATCCTGTTTTCCCGAGTTTTCGTGGAGAAATTAGAGTTGTATCGATACCATTCTGTATGTTCGACAATAACATTTTTGTTTCTTTCTCCCTATCACAGAAGAACTTTGGCGACAAATACCCCTTGGCTAAAAATGGATTCTGCATAACATTTAATTTTTTGCAAATATAAATATTTTTTCAAAATCCAACCTAAAATAGGTTACCTATTTTAGGCAACCTATTTTAGGCATAATTTTTAGGGTTACAAATGCGGAAATTCGGCAATATAAAACGACCTATCAACCAAAATATTCAATCAGTCCTATTATGCAGGGAGGAATGAAAAAGAACTGGACGGCATAGCCAAGAGCGGAAACAACACGGCTACCAGCCAAATCCACACGGCTCTTTATCCAGAACCAGCGTGGTGGCACCGTATCAGCCCAACCTACAATGCCTACAACAAGACCAAACACAGCCGCCACGCCTCCCAATACGAGTGACAATGTAGATGGATCTCCTATAAGGTACAATGCCCCTAGAATGACCATTATCGGACTGATGAACTGAAATATCCAAAGAAATATTGCCATATTCTGTATTATATGTTGCTTGTGTGCAAAAATAATAAAAAAACATACAAATGGCCAGTTACATTTTATAAAAACAACGGCACCCGACAATTGCCGAATGCCGCTATATGCATTACAAATGAGGTTATATCTCAACAAAATAATATTTATACGGCTTATAATGGGTTCCTCCTAACAATACAGGAATCCAATCAATCTGGTGTGAGCCCCCTATACTTAATCCTGTCAGTGAATTAATTGAACTATCAATTACTTTGGGTTTTCTTCCACTATTCTCTCTAAAATATTCATATATACCACTGAAAGATTTACCTTTATTGTAAAAATACTCATCGTCAACCAATGTAATGACATAAGTACCTGTTGCAGACCCTTGTTTTTCTACATCCTCCATAAATTGTATGTCCTTCACAAAATAATACATCTGCACTGGATATTGTCCATTTCTTGGAAACTTCAATTCAATTGCTTATCGTTCTTTATCTTCTCCGTCTTCTTTGCCTTCATTAAAGATGTAAATGTCCATTTCTTTTTTTACACTTTTAACGACTCCTTTTCCAAAAACTTCATCAACATTCCGTTCAAACTGAACCTTATAGTTAGCAGGCAATTTTTTACGAAGATATATGCCCAATTCATGTTGCAACGAAAATTCATTGTAGACATCGTTGTCATTTAACAATCCGCCCAATACATTGTCTAAAAAATCCTGAATTATCGATTTTATCATAACTAATTGTGTTCTACATTTATAAACTTTATAAATAACTATTTGTTTATGCAATCATATATAGAAATTATATAATCAGTGCCACCTGTACTTTTTTTCAACACGCTATTTGAATTCATATAATTTTTAAAAGTACCAACCACATCACACAAAGACCAGAAACTTTTTTCTTCATACAACACATTGCATTCAAATATTTTTCTCCAATTAGTATCATACAATTTTTCTAAAAAAGATTCCATTGTTTCATAATCAGGGTTATCTATTTCCATATCAAGAATCAATTGTAAATCACTCCTTGTTACCGTATCTATTCTCGGTATGTTTTTTTGAAGCACTTCACTAGCCATTCTATAATATATATGCCTAACAAATTGCAGACAAGCATTCTTTTCTCGATTTACAATATCATCCCTTGTGGGCATACCATTTTTTATCATTGCAGTAAGCAACCTATTCTGAATAATTTTTAATTCTTTAATAGTTAACGGCATAATTATATAATTTTAACATAAAACTTAATTTATCGTCTCAAAAAATAGCACATATTGGTTAAAATATGAATCCACAACAATGTGTCACAATATACAAGAATTCTCACTGTATGGATTCATATACGCTTTTTTATCTACAAATTCGTTATTTCAAAGAACTTTATTAATAGCTTGATGGTTCAACAATACAATAACACTTATACAAACTTGCATTAGGAGATTTGCCTCCGTGCATTTTTTTATATTCCTCTTGAGCTTGCCTATTGAGAGCACCATCATCCAAACTCTTCTGAGAATGAATTACTTGGAATGTGTAACCTTTGGGCAGGAAATGCCCCGATTCTTTTACCGTACATTTAAAACAATACTGTGACATAATACAAAATTTTAAATTCGCGCCTACTCTTTAAAGGATTTTCGGCAAATAATTCCTTATTTATTCATAATAATATTATTAGGTCTTCATCATATTTATCTGCTATTAATATTCCAATAACGAAAAATCAGGCTACATGGATTTTTTCTACTTAGTAACGCCTCTCACAGGCAGTCCTTGGATACGCATAGCATCCTTAATTACAAGTTCATTTGTCATACTGCATAAAATATATGCATCATAATCACTTCCACCAGAATTTGGTTCTGGTATTTCTGACGACCAATACCATGCATGAAGATGATTATTCGGGTTTACCCCATTATTATATTCCCAACCTGCATTTGGAAGATAAAAAGTATGCCCATTTATTTTTGAGGTGCCAATCCAACCAGAAGAACCGTCACGGCTCCAATAAAGATACTTTATTAACTCATCCAATTGTGCCATTGTTGGCATGGCCCAATCCGATCCCATATTTTGAGTTGCAGCATCGTCTATTGGGTCTAATTTTAATTTTCCGTCAACTGTTCCATGGGCAGACTGATACCAAGTATATTTAGTGTAACGATTCCAAGTATTGACACCATTAAAATAACTGCCACCATAATATGCATACGTAGAGTCAATATACACTTCTTTAGGAGACGTTTCTCCCCATGCGTAGTAATTGCCATATTCTCTAGGGTTGTTTGCTCCAACATTACATGTAGCCCATAATGTTCTACTTGGCAAAGCTAAATCGACATAAGTATTTCCATCTTTTTCTCCACTTACACTGAACCCCTGTGCACTTGTTTGCGCCTCATCAAGAGGGAATGGTCCTTCTGGGAAATATGTGTTTGGTGTTCCTACTACAGCCCGTACAGGCAATCCATAACTTCTATTTTTTATATCCCAATTACCACCATATAATATCCCACCAGGATAAAATGTCATATCCATTGCTGAAATTAGTCCTTTCCACAAATCACCAGGACCAGCATACGATGTCCAATAAAAACCAACTTCATTTTCACATAGTCTATTGTCATAATCCGTATATCCTACTGCTGGCAAAAAAATTGACTTGTTATTTATTTTTGATTTTACAATGCAACCAGGAACTCCTGTATCTTGGAAATCGTCAACCCACGTCCAAGTACAATTACTGCATAGTTCTTCCATTTCTTCTTCAGTCGGCATACGCCAATGTGACCCCCAATTAACAGTTGCAGCATCAAAAATAGATGCCAATATGTTACCTTGACTACAGGGGTTAAAGTTGTATTTATAATTAACATGAGTTAATGGAGTTGTAGGTGTAGTTTCTTGCCATGCATAATAATTTCCACTTGATTCTAAAGAATTAGCCCCCACATTACAAGTAGCCCATTTTACTGACAATCCGAGATCTACAAAGTCGTGTTCATCTATTGACCCAGAAGGAGTAAAATCACATTGTTCTTCAGTATTAGTCTCGTCTTTGTCACAACCGCTTATTGCTATTATTCCAATCACAGACACAATAGAGAAAAGATTCATAATAAACTTTTTCATATTCTTTTAAATTGTTTAATTATTATCCTAATTACATCGCAAATTTCACAATATAACGAAAATTGTTGGTTTTTGTTTATACCTAATATTTATACATAAAAATTCATCGCTAAATCCATTTAACTATTCGACAAACAAAGTTATACTTAACACTTGGAAATGCTCACATTCTATACTATCCAATACAGATAGAAACATCTATCTATTTTGGACAAAATCTTCGAAGAAATTATGTCCCAAGGCATTGCTTATACGCACAAGCAAGTCGGTGTGAATGCTCGGACTATTGTATATCTTATATATGTGGTTAGGCGAACAGTTTATCTGCTTAGCAAGCCAGATGTGTTTCCTACCTTGCTCCTCCACCTTCGCCTTTATCAGCAAACCTATATGTATGTCCTTAACTTCGTCCATAAAAAAAGCGTGTGCCATTTTCGATTGTTTGCCTATTATATCCGATGGCTCCGCCAAGAACCGTTGCAACTAATAAGCGCGAAAACGGCTCACGCCCAATGACGTGAACCTCTCGCCTACTTATTCTCGTTGCAATAAAATTTGGCGGATTTTACGGATAGAGAATAAGAGCGTAAAGCTCTGAATGTTAATATTTTAAATTGTCTATATCATTTGTTTCTTTTAAGTTTCTAAATATCAGTTATATTATAAAAATTCCCAATGTCCACCACGAGTAGGTCCTACATGCTGAACTATATGTCGCATCTCGGCAAGTTCACGATTAATGGTTTTTGTTGTTACTCCCATTTTTTTAGCTATTGCACTCAATGAAATTTTGTTGTCTGCTTTTATCAGATTTACAATAAGTTCGCGCCGCTTTTTAGGGACATTTTTAGGGACATTTTTAGGGACATTTTTAGGGACATTTTTAGGGACATTTTCATTCACTGGAATTATCAAATGAATAAAATGTGGTGAAAAACTATATGCCTCACGACCATACTTACGCAATATGACCGGCATACCAGATCCCAAAGCCTCTACCATTTCAACATCACGGAAAACTCGCATAAGTTCCTTGTTACGCGGAATACTTACTCCACTAAAAAATTCATCTTTCGTCAATCCAATAGGAATTGTTCCGTATGAGGTTATCTCAAGTCGGTCAGCAAAAATCTCGAATTTTGGCGGCACTTCATTTGTGTAGTCATTGTGAACAATGGCGTTAATTACTGCTTCACGAACAACCAACTTGTCCCACATTGGCGTGTCTTCCCTGAATTTTTCGGTCTTCCGTGTGAATATGTAGTTTTCGGTATTCAGTTTATCTAGAACTAAATCTGTCGCTTTGAGCAAACTGCAATACCCGTATTCGTTGTTCGAAATCAAATCAAAACGATCCGTTCCCGAATATTTGGCGACTTTTATCGAAACATTGTTTTCGTCAGCCAACAAGAAAGCCACATAGTTATAGCGACCATCATCTGTCAAAAGGTCCAAAGTTTGCTCAAATGCACTATTTAACATCAAACCCTTTGATTCATAATATATGTGTAACTGGCGGAATGTCAGTTTTTGCCGCGGAGACGGAATGTTTCTCAATGAATTACGCACCCTATGTGCAAAAAGGTCTTCAATCATTGCTGTCGGCATTGGTTCGGATGCTGTACCAACCCGAATGTAACAACCGCGAGTACTCATTCCGTACTTTGCCTTGTAGTATGGCTTTTCTGTCCCCGACGCCAAGAATATCTTAATGACATCAACACCTTCAATGTTCTCGACCAAAACATCAAACAATCCCATAGGCGATGGTGAAATATTCGTGCGAAGCCTATCCTTAATCTTGCGGACAACAATATCAATGTCAGCTACTCCAATAGGATAGCCATCTTTGTCAATGCCAATATAAATGATACCTCCTTCCCGATAGTTCAAGAAAGCAATGACCTCTTTCTCTATATCAAGTTCATCGGAATATTGACTTTTAAATTCTATGCGGTTTGTTTCTACCATTATAAATCGCCTACCAATAACGCATCGTGTTTGTTATTCCATTTTTATCTCTGCAAAATTATAAAAAATTACTTATTGGCACCCAATCGAAACTCAAGAATGCAAAACTTTTTTTCACAAAATGTTATTCGTTTCAAATAAAAAGCATTATCTTTAACCGATTTTTTTTGCAGAGGAACATTTTGATGAAACGAATACACCTTATATTAATAATAACCATTGCAATTCTACTGCAATGCAGGTCTATATTCGCACAGTACGAGTTCATCGAAAACAAAGGTCAGTGGCACGAAAATGTGAAGTTCAAGATGGAACTCAACGATGGCGCGCTTTTCATCGAAGACAATGGCTTCACATTCAACATTACCGACATCAAAATGGGACACCACTCCCACGCTCACGATGAGTACGAATGGCATGACGACAGTTCCATTGGTCGCGGACATGCATACAAGGTGACTTTCCGCAATGCAAAAAAGCCAAAAGATATAACAAGCAACAATGCCACAAGCGACTACTGTAACTATTTCATAGGTAGCGATGAGTCGAAATGGGCATCGCATGTGAAAAAATTCCGCGAGGTAGAATGCTCCGACATCTACAACAACATCGACATCCGATACTCATCCGATGGCAGAGGCATGAAGTACGACTTCATTGTGCATCCGGGCGGAAACTACAAGGACATACAACTCGAATACATCGGTACTGACGGCATTGAAGTGAAAGAAGGTGTACTGATTGCCCACACAACTATACGCGACATCATGGAATACACGCCAAAGGTTTACCAAATCATAAACGGCGATACCATAAACATCAGTTGCGAATATGTATTGCGCAAGAACATTGTTGGCTACAAGATTTCGGAAAGCTACGACAAAAACTACGACCTTGTAATCGACCCATCGCTGGTATTCTCGACCTACACAGGTTCCACAGGCGACAACTGGGGCTTTACCGCCACCTTCGATTACAACGACAATGTTTTCTCGGGCGGAATTGTATTTTCGACAGGCTATCCAACCTCCACTGGCGCATATCAGGTAAACTATGCTGGCGGAACTCCGTGGGATGAAAACGCCACAAGCTACCTCGAAGGCTGCGACATAGGCATCATAAAGTACAACTCAAATGGTACAAGCCGAATCTACGCAACCTACCTCGGCGGACACAACGGACAGGAAATGCCTCATAGTTTAGTCGCCACCGAAAGCAATCAGCTCGTAATTATGGGAACCACCGGTTCTCCCGACTTCCCCACTACGGCAAACGCCTACGACCGCACATTCAACGGTGGCACAAGCGTAACTTACGACAATGTTATTGGTTTCCACGGTGGAGTTGACATTTTCGTGTCAAAACTTTCGGAAGACGGTTCGCAACTACTTGGAAGCACATACATCGGCGGAAGTGGAAACGATGGACTGAACTTCAAGGCATCATATACCCTGCCCGACCCGACAACTGGCATCAACTATGTGGAAATGCATGGCAACGATTCGCTATACTACAATTATGGTGATGGTGCTCGTGGCGAAGTGGTAGTTAGCAGTAAATCATATATTTATGTCGGAACAAACACTTTCTCATCCGATTTTCCACAAGGCATAAACGAAGGCTTTCAACCCTATGCTGGAGGCGGACAGGATGGCGTGGTGTTTGCGCTAAGTCCCGACCTTTCGCAACTTGCCTGGAGTTCGTGCATTGGCGGTTCACAGGATGATGCAATATTCAGCGTTTCGCTCGACAACGAAGAAAATGTATTTGTGACAGGCGGAACCACATCATCCAACTTCCCCACTACAGCAAACGCCTACAACCAGACCTTCAACGGCGGTAGTACCGATGCTTTCGTCGCCAAGATTGCCCACAATGGAACTTTCCTTCTGACATCCACCTTCTTCGGTTCGTCCGCCTACGACAACGCCTACTTCGTTCGCACCGACCGCAACGACAAGGTTTACATTTGCGGACAAACAAAATGCGGTGGAACAACCCTTGTGCAAAATGCAGGATACTATGTTGCAAACAGCGGTCAGTTCATCACAAAATTCAACAACGACCTTACCAATGTGGAATGGTCAACCCAATTCGGCACAAACACAGGAAAACCAAACATTTCGATAACTGCCTTTGCTGTAGATGTTTGTAACAGGGTTTACCTTTCGGGCTGGGGACGCGAGTGGCCGTATAACTACTACAACGCACAGGGACAATACTACACTTGGGATCAAGAATTTGGCACAAAAAACATGCAGGTAACCGCAGATGCTATTCAGGACACCACCGATGGCATGGACTTCTATGTGCTTGTGCTTAACGAAGATGTGAGCGCACTTGAATACGCAACATTCTTTGGCGAACTGCGATACACATCGTGCGGAGCATCTGGTCGCGACCATGTAGATGGCGGAACAAGCCGTTTCGACAAGAAAGGGCATATAATTCAGTCGGTATGCGCAAGTTGCGGTGGATGCCAAATGTTCCCGGCAAGTCCGGCTGATGTCTGGTCAACATCCAACAACTCAATAAACTGCAACAATGCAGTGTTCAAAATCAGGATAATAGAAAACCTTGCCGAAGCAAACTTCAATCCTGTACCTGTAGGTTGCGCTCCATACAATGTGCAGTTTGAGAACACCTCGCAGGGAACATCATTTACATGGGATTTTGGTGATGGAACAACCTCAACCCAAACAAACCCATCGCACACCTACACCAATGGCGGCACATACATTGTGACACTTGTTGCGCGAGACCCTGCAAGCTGTAATATGACCGACACAATAAGGAGAAGCATTACCGTTGTATCGCCAAGCCCCTCAACCCTCGATGACATTACAAACTGCCCTGGCGAAAGCGTAATAATCGGTCCCGAAACCGAATACCCTGAAGGCACGACTTTCCAATGGATACAAGGTAGCGGATTTTGTAGTCCGAACATACAAAACCCGAGTGTAACGCCAACGCAAACAACAACATATACGCTTGTTGCACAAGGCGTTTGTAACGACACCGTAACCCAGACCGTCAATGTAATAATTCCAGATGTTGGACTTACCACTTCAAACGACACAACAATATGTCCGGGCGGAACCGCAACCCTACAAGTTTTCCCTACAGGCAATGCTGTAGCTTGGGAATGGACTGCCGACCCAAACTTTGGGTCAATATTCTCAACAGAACACATAGTTGATGTTTCGCCTACAAATAGTACCACCTATTATGTAAGGGTACGCGAATCTGAATGTAACACTTATGCGACAGGTCAGGTAAGGGTGACAATACACAGGTTCAACTACAGTCTTACTCCTTCACACATAATCTGCCCGAATGCACAAGTGCAACTTACGGTTACCAACAACAGCAGCGACCAGCTCTCCTACCAATGGCAAGGCGCAGGAATCGTAAGTGGTGGAAACACAAATTCACCAACTGTATCCCCAACATCAGCAACTACATACACAGTAACCATTACCAATCAGATGGGCTGTACAACTACCGACCAAGTTGAAGTTACAATAGACTTCATTACCAGTAGCATAGGCAATACAACCCACAACATTTGCCACGGCTACTGCGAAGGAACTGCCGAAATCATTGCAAATGGAATCGAACCATATTCGTACTCGTGGAGCAATGGTCAGTCAACACAAATAGCAACTGAACTTTGTGCAGGAAACTATACAGTAACTGTCACCGATGGAAACTCTTGCACAACGACAAATACAGTCACAATTACTGAACCAACAGCGATAACAATTAACTTTACAAACATACAGGAACCTATGTGCGATGGCGTTGGCTATGGTTCGGCAACAGCAAATGTTTCGGGCGGAACTCCCGGATATACATACCAGTGGGACATCAACGACTACACGACAGCCACCAACAACGAATGTCTTGTTGGTGCAAATACCGTCACCGTTACCGACCATAACGGTTGTACAGCATCCAACACAATAAATTTGCCTGCCCCCGGAACACTAACATCGCAAACAGAATCGGTAACACATGTATCGTGCAACGGCTTCTGCGATGGAGCAATAAGCATTTCGGCTAGCGGAGGAAATATGCCATACACCTACAACTGGTCTAATGGTGAGCATGGAACCGAAATCCACGGACTTTGCGCAGGTAGATACACAATAACTATTGTTGATGCCGACAACTGCGTGTCGCACCAGTTTGCCAACATTATCGAACCGGATGTTCTTCAAACCTATATTCAGGAAACCGAACCAATACTATGTTACGGCGGCACATCAACAATCAACTCGATAACCTACGGTGGTACACCCCAATACGCTTTTCTATGGTCAACTGGCGAAACTGTAAACACGCAGATAAATGTCCCTGCAGGAAACTATTCGATTGTCGTAACCGACAGCCATGGTTGCACCGCCGAAGCATATATTGCAATTTCACAGCCCGATGAACTTCGTATTTCGGAAAATCTTACCAACCAGCTATGCGACAACAACTGCAACGGAAAAATTGAAACTACAGTCATCGGCGGAGTTCAACCATACAGATACAGATGGTCAAATTCAGAAACAACAAGTTACATAGAACACCTTTGTCACGGCGACTACTCGCTGACAATTACCGATGCAAACGGATGCCAATTATATAAAGAATACGACATTACCAACTTGGGATATGTTCCAGAACTTGATGCAACGATTAGTTCTCGGATAATATATCGGGGAGAATATGTCAGACTATCAGCAATAACAGAAACCGATGGCACATACGAATGGGACAATGGAAAAATACTTGACAATAACATGTCTGCATCCCCATTGGCACATCCATCAGAAAATACGCTTTTCACTGTTGAATTCCACGATGGCAACAACTGCATTGCAATCGACACGGTATCAGTAATTGTCAAGGAAGTAATCTGTGGCGACCCGTACATTTTCGTACCAAATGCCTTCACACCAAACGGCGATGGCAACAACGACTTTTTCCGTCCTTTCTACCCAAGTACCATTGTAACGGAAATGTATTTTGCCGTTTACGACCGCTGGGGAGCAATAGTTTACGAAACCGACAACATCCGCGCTGATGGCTGGAACGGAACATACAAAGGCAAGCAACTCGCCCCCGATGTCTATGTTTTCTGGCTGAAAGCCAAATGTATAAACGGTGAAGAATACGAACATCGCGGCAATGTGACATTAATCAGGTAAAAAGAATGGAAGAAACAATATCAACTATAAGTTCGTATGTCTGGAGCGCACCGCTTGTTATATTGTGCTTGGCAGCAGGACTTTACTTCTCATTTGGAACAAGATTCGTGCAGGTAAGAAGGTTTGGAGAAATGGTAAAACTGCTTTTTTCCACCGACAAGACACAAAAGACAGGAATATCATCGTTTCAGGCATTTGCAATGGCATTGTCGGGACGAGTTGGCACTGGCAACATAGTAGGCGTAGCAACAGCAATAGGTTACGGTGGTCCAGGTGCAATAGTTTGGATGTGGATTATCGCCTTCCTCGGTGCTGGTTCCGCCTTTGCAGAAGCAACACTTGCCCAAATCTACAAGGAAGAACATAATGGTCAATTCCGTGGCGGTCCATCCTACTACATCGAAAAAGGACTTAAATGCAAGTGGCTGGCAATAATATTCGCCGTATGCTCGGTGCTTGCCTGCGGAATATTCCTTCCTCCAGTACACTCAAACGGCATAGCCACATCTTTTTCCAATGCTTTTGGCATTGATACAATGTATGTTGGAATAATCGTGGCGGTTCTAATAGGACTTGTAATCATAGGCGGAGTAAAGCGAATTGCAAATGTCGCACAGATAATAGCCCCGCTGATGGCTGTGATTTACATAATTCTTTCTATTGTCGTCCTGATTTGCAATGCAGGAAATGTCCCATCGGCATTCAAGGACATGATTACAAGCGCTTTCGGAATGAATGAAATACTTGGCGGAATACTCGGCAGCACCATTGCTTGGGGAGTGAAGCGTGGCATCTACTCCAACGAGGCAGGACAAGGCACAGGTCCAATCGTAGCGGCAGCGGCGAAGGTCTCCCACCCTGTGAAACAAGGACTTGTACAGGCATTTTCGGTTTACATCGACACTTTGCTCGTATGCACGGCAACGGCTGTTATGATTCTCGCCACCAAGACCTATAATATATACGATGGCGATGGCAACCTGCTTTTCGCTTCTCCAATAGCACAACTTGGCGCTCCAGATGTTTCATATACATCGACTGCACTCGGAACTCTTGTCGGATCATCGTGGGGCAACATAATAATTTCGGTGGCATTATTCTTCTTTGCATTCACCACCGTGATGGCATATTACTACTATGCCGAAACCAATGTCGTTTATCTTTTCGGTAACGGACGCAAAGAAAAGATTGCAATCTGGTGCGTAAGACTTTCTGTTATCGGAATGGTGTTCTTCGGTTCGCTACACGAAGCCAAGACCGTATGGGATCTCGGCGACATTGGCGTTGGTTCGATGGCATGGATAAATGTAATTGCAATTCTCTTGCTTTCGCCCAAGGTTTTCAAACTGCTGAAATCGTACGAAAAGCAAAAGAAGCAAGGCAAGGAACCCGAATTTCATCCTGATGAAATGAACATCAAGAATGCGGACTTCTGGGAGAAGAAGAAAAACGACAATGCATAGTCAACCTTTTGAAAAAGTTGCTATTAACAAAAATATCCGCTGATGTTAAAAAAAATCGCCAGCCAATGGCATAATATTAACAATATAAGAATAAATTTGCATCTGCGTTGATTTTGGCGCAATAGAAGAATTTTAGATTTAGTAACAATAAATTATACGGATATGTTAGAAATTACAGAACAGAACTACGATGAATTAATAGGCAATACCAATCTGCCAGTAGTATTGGATTTTGGCGCAACATGGTGCGGTCCATGCCAAGTTATAAAGCCATATATTGAAAAGATGAGCAACACCTACGAAGGCAAGGCTGTAGTTGCAAAAGTTGACATTGATGAAGCTGGCGACCTTCCAATGAAATTCGGCATTAGAAATGTGCCTACCGTAATTTACCTGAAAGACGGAAAAGTTGTTGACCGCGTTGTCGGTGCTGTTCCAGAAGCACAGTTAATTGAAAAACTAGAAGCTATTTTATAAGTCAGGAAAATGACAATAAATGAAATACAAGACGGAATAATCGAAGATTTTTCCGTCTTTGACGATTGGATGGACAAGTATGCCTACCTCATTGAACTTGGCGGAGAACTTCCGGCATTTGATGAAGCGCATCGTACAGACAGCAACCTTATAAAAGGATGCCAGTCGAAAGTATGGTTCAATGCTGAATTTGTTGACGGCAAAATCGTTTTTACCGCCGACAGTGATGCTATAATAACCAAGGGAATAGCATCCTTGCTGATTAAGGTCATGTCGAACCAGACACCGGAAGACATTCTGAATGCCGACCTGTACTTTATCGACAAAATCGGACTTACGCAACACTTGTCCCCCACCCGTTCAAACGGATTGCTTTCGATGGTGAAGCAGATTAAGATTTATGCACTCGCATACTCAAAAAAGTAACGAAATGAAAACTAAACTCGAATTGCAACAGGAGATTATCGCGGCATTGCGCACTGTAAGCGACCCCGAAATCAATGTCAACATATACGAACTCGGGCTTATTTACCGCATCGACATAAACGACAACAATGATGTGGAAATCGACATGACCATGACCGCACCCAACTGCCCTATGGCCGAAGACCTTCTAGTCTGGGCACGCGATGCCGTAAAAAACATTGAAGAAGTAAAATCCGTAAACATAAATCTTGTCTTCGACCCGCCTTGGACACCATCAATGATGAGCGAAGAAGCAAAGCTGGAACTCAATATGTTCTAAAATATTATTGACCGCTAAATGTTTCCCAAGGCCTATAAATCATTTTGCATCAAGTTAATGCAACAACAAAAAAATGTAGGACTTATTATTTTGAAAATTTATGATAACCTCGGAGAGGTTACATAAATGTAGATATAATATTGATTATAAAAGCATTGGCGCATGTTTTTGCCTTAAAAACTGCAAAAACTGTGACAATGCAAAATTTAGCGGACATCAACATGTTCTAAAAAATCTCATGCTCTAAAAAACATACATTGATTTACCTAAGCCTCAATCTTTTGCCCACGCTAAGTATTGAGGTTTCTTTTATACCATTCAAATCGCAAATCTGCTTTACCGAAACATGGTGCTTGCGAGCAATCGCATAAAGAGTATCTCCCGACTTAACAACATGATACTGTGAGTTGTCAACAAATTTCATATAGTCAAAATTGCTCGCATAAATTGGAATCCTGTCGGCAACCAAAACGCCAGTCTGCACATTGAAAATCAATTCCGGGTCAAAAGCATTGTCTTTCAGGCGAGTCTCGAAATGAAGATGATTTGCAGCAGTTCCGCCAATGCCGACAAGTTCGCCAGCATTAATTTTCTGGTTGACCTTGCATTTGATTTCATCAAGATGTGCATAAACGGTTTCAAGTCCGTTGTAATGCCTTATTACCACAGCATTGCCTAAATTGGAATTAGTCCATCCGACAAAGCGCACAATGCCATCGAAAGCAGCAACAAGACTATCGCCATGCTTCATTTCAATGTCGATGCCTGTATGCATCTTTCCGCTACGCATGCCGAAGCGCGACACGACCTTTCCTTTTAAGGGAAAACTATAAGCATCGGTGCCAAAGTTGACGATACAAGTATCTTTTGTGCGTGCGTAGTCGGGCTTTTGTGCCGATAGAGAAGTCGTAACCCAGTTTTGTGCTGTAACATCAACTGTATCGGTTTTTACTGACTTTGTAGCAGGTTGTATATCAACATATTGCCAAGTCTTGTCGCTATATAGAATTACATTTAGGTTTCCGCGCGAAATTGTATCGACAGGCGTTTTTACCTGAGCAAACGATAGTGCGCATACCAAACACAATGCAACAAAAATTGTCATCCTTTTCATGCCACAAAGGTAAGGAAAATCAAGGATTCAAGGATTTAAAAATTCAATAAATCAAAAAATTGTAGGCTCACAAAGCATTGCGAGCCTACAAGATTATTATCATTATCTTGGTAAGATGCTGAAACAAGTTCAGCATGACACCGAGGGTGTGAATTGACCATTATCAATTGTTTACGACAAATTTTTCCGTTTTTTCCCCTATCCTAATCATATACACGCCGTTTTTCAACTGCGAAACATCAATCTCGCAACCCGATACGAAACCGCAGTCAAGCAGACGACCTTCAAGGGAAAAGATTTCGTAATTGCCAGTTACATCCGAATCAAACTGAAGCTTTCCATTGGTAACGGGATTAGTAAAATTGAAGCCATCAACACCAATGCTGTCAATACCACTATTTTGCCAATAATGATACAAGAATTCTTCACAATCAGAAACGCTACAATCTCCACGATAAGCAGTTACACAAACATTTAAAAGTTCACTGGGAATATCTCCAAGATATGTTCTAAAATCAACAAAAATACCATCATTAGAAAC
>JAFZLK010000046.1 GCA_017551515.1 Bacteroidales bacterium
ATCAAGCGTTTCAAGAAATACGCCGACAAGCCCAAGTTCATTGAATTGAGCAAACGGTTGGAAGCCCTGCGCGACAAGGCTGAGCAAGGTCTGATTTCGAGCATCGAGTTCATCAAGGAATTATGTCAGATTGCCCGTGAAACATTGCAGGCAGAGAAACAGGAAGCAGAGGTGGAAGTCCGCAAAACCGGCAAAGAAGCCCTAACAGAATTGTTCCTCGAGTTGCGCACGGAAGACACGCCCGCCGTTGTCGGTCGAATAGTCGCCGACATCGACAGCATTGTAAAAATAGTTCGTTTCCCGGGCTGGCAAACCTCTAATGCAGGAGAACGCGAAGTACAAAGAGCTTTGCGTAGAACCTTGCTTAAATACAAGTTGCACAAGGAGGAAGCGTTGTTCAACAAGGCGTATATGTATATCAGAGAGTATTATTGATAATATCAAACAACATGAAAACCCCTACCCCTCACATCCATTGGTCAATCGCACTCATCCCCTTTGCGGTGCTTGTCGGACTGCAGATACTTGTAATCAAAGAGTTCGGTTCAGATGCCATTGACGGGGCAAGCCAGACGGCACTGCTTTTCGCCGCCGCTGTGGCTATTGCCATAGCAATGATTGGATACAAAGTGAAATGGAATCAAATCAACGGAGCCATAGGCGACAACATAAAAGCCATTGGCACGGCAATCATCATACTTTTCCTCATCGGTGCAGTATCGGGTAGCTGGATGATGAGCGGCGTAGTGCCGACAATGATTTACTATGGCATGAAGATTCTCACGCCATCGCTGTTCCTGTTCATGGCTTGCATCATCTGCGCCCTTGTGTCGCTTATAACAGGTAGTTCGTGGACTACCGTGGCAACCGTCGGCATAGCCCTACTAGGAATTGGCACAGCTCACGGATTCTCAACTGGATGGACTGCTGGCGCAATTATTTCGGGTGCATACTTCGGCGACAAGATTTCACCGCTTTCCGACACCTCAGTGCTGGCCTCATCGGTTGGCGAAGTGCCTCTATTCAAGCACATACGCTACATGCTTATCACCACTGTGCCATCATTTGTAATAACCTTGATAATATTCCTCATCGTAAGCCTTAACCACTCGGCAGAAAGCACAGCCCAGGCAGAATCTTTTGCCGAAGGTCTGCAAAACTCCTTTATCATCAATCCATGGCTTATGCTGATACCACTATTTACAGCCGTACTCATTGCATTGAAACTTCCAGCAGCCGTAATATTGTTTTTGTCGGCTTTGATTGCTGGCATAACCATGCTTTTTGCCCAACCCGACATAGTGGCACAAATTGGCGAGGGAAACAGTTTCCGCGGTCTGATGCTCACCTACTACGACAGCACCGCCATCGACACAGGCAACGAAACCCTCAACAACCTAGTGCAGACACGCGGCATGAAAGGTATGCTAAGCACGGTATTCCTCATCTTCTGCGCATCGGCTTTTGGCGGGGCACTTACAGGAGGAGGCATGATGAAAAGCATTACAGCAGCCTTGGCTCGTGGCATCAGCGGCAGACGTTCAATTGTAACATCAACGGTGGCGACTGGTCTTTTTGCAAATATGGCTACTGGCGACCAATACCTCAGTATTGTGCTGACAGGAAATATTTACAAACAACTTTACAAGGATAAAGGTTTCGAAGGACGACTGCTAAGCCGTTCCACCGAAGACTCGGCAACCGTAACCTCCGTGCTAGTTCCATGGAACTCCTGCGGTATGACGCAGTCGATGGTGCTAAAAGTTTCCACGCTTGAATATCTGCCCTACTGCTTCTTCAACATCATCTCGCCGCTGATGTCAATCACAATAGCATTTGTCGGGTACAAAATATTTAAAAGGACAGAAGATAGCGAGTCGCAAGACTACTAAAAATAGGATATACTCAAACAGACACAAACAAAAAAGCCACCTCATCGGTGGCTTCATCTTCTGTATAAAATGAAAAACTTATAAATTGTCGCTATCGATTGAGGAATATCCGTAGTGCCTCACGAACCGACTCTGCAGTCTCCTGCAATACAAAGTCGGTGTCTTCTTCTCTTTCTAGTGCATAAACACAACCATCCGAATCTTCGGCACGAATAATAGTTCCAGGCACAAGCCAGAAATAATCGTTGAACACCCAGTTGTAATTTATCTCCTTTGTGTACCAAATCTTCCAACAATATGATTTACTTATCTGCATTACACCAATTGTACAATCATAATTGTCAATCTTTGCCTTGCCAATGTTTGGCGTAAATTCCATCAAGACAGACTCATCAAAAATAGCAGTATCGGCACTGTTCACCATTGCAGCCTTCATGAAATCGGAATTTTGCTTGTGGTCTTCTATTATTGATTTCTTGTTTATTTTGTTAAATTTAGGGGAAGCTACATCGGCAATATATATATCTTCTTTCCCATCCACCACATGAAGCATCTTGTAGCCTGCCGGGTTACGGCTCACCATATCACAATCAAGAAATGGACCGTACAGGAGAATAGTAAATTCCGAATAAGTAAGAGCTAACTTTTTCCCAGCTAGGACATGGAAATAATGAGAAACATAGCCATTGGGGGAAATTTCTTTGTACACCAAATGTTTGCTTGCATTCTCTTTCTGGGCAAACACCAATGCAGAATAAAGCACAATAACCGCTAAAAGCAAACCCCTTTTCATATCCATTTTTCATTATAACGAACTACAATACAATTTATTGCATACAAACAAAAAAAGGAGGCTATTGCCTCCTAATGTATTGTTTGTAAACTATTTACAATCTCTAATCGCAAATCGTACTTCGTAAATTTCTTTTAGTTTCCACCTGTAACCCTGTAGGTTGTCATATACAAATTCTTTGGTGTTACACTAAGTACTGGAATTGGCGAAGTGTTAAGCATCTGGTATGCATACGAACCGAGAATGAGGTTCGAGAAAGCCGTTGTCTGCTCGGTCATTATTGCAATAAGGTCGGCATCAATAGTCTTTGCATACTCGATTGTTATGTCGGTAATATTGTCACCGATAAGGTATGATGTCTGGTACTTAACATTTTCCTGGTCGAAGTACTTGCGAACGGTAGCAGCATAAATTTCAAGTTTGTTCTTTATGCCCTCGCTATCGGAAGTCGCAACCTTAACGATGTGAACCTCAGCGCCGAATGCTTTTGCAATTGCCGCTACTAGCGGAACTTTCTCGCGGGTTTCCTTGGTAATGTCGAGCGGAAGAACAATCTTCTTCACATCGCCGATGTACTTGTCGGAGTAAACCGAAATAACTGGCTTTGTAGTGCTCTGGATTATACGGTATGCGTTACTTCCAAGAATGAAGTCGCTCAAACCCGAAGTACCGTTTGTTGAGCAGATTATCATCGAATCGTCGAAAGCATTTGCCTGATTTACAACTTCTTCGTGAACAGTACCAGTCTTTATGATGTACGAAAGACGGCTTACAGAATTTAATTTCTTACCATACTCTCTTACTATATCCTCGAAATTCTCGACTATTGAGTTGTACTGATTTTCGAAATGAACCTGCAAACGGCCATGCTTTTTCGACTGAACATGAACCATCTGTATGTCGCAGAAGAACTTGTTGGCATAAATTATAGCCAATTCCAAACCTTTCATTGATTCCTCGGAGAAATCTATCGGAACAATTATCCTTTCCATAAATACAAATTTTATTGGGTGCGAAGATAATAAATTTTATCAAAGCAAAAAACAAATAATTAAAAGATTCGAAAATTTGATAATTCGATGATCCAAAAACGGAATGTCATCCTATATTTGCTGCGTAAAAATAAATGTTATTTTTATGTAGAAAAATGATTATTAACTTTTCAAACAGAAGGGGGAAAGGAATAAGATTAAAAAATGTCATTAATCTCCAAAGATTCTTCAGCAT